>NZ_JBFUJT010000021.1:0-95049 GCF_056401235.1 Polaromonas sp. P4_F9
ATCGAGCAGTGGCTGCTGCCCAGGCTGGGCATCAAGAGCCCGCCCTGGACGATTCACCGCACCCAGCCCGATTACGCCATGCTCAAGCCGGCCGCAGAGTGCCAGCCCATCGTCTACCCCAAACCCGACAACAAAATCACCTTTGACCGCCTGACGTCGGTCTTTGTGTCCAACACCAACCACGAAGAACACCAGCCGGCGCACCTGACGCTCAAGGATGCGAGCGTTCCGGTCAACATCAACCTGGCGCAGTACGCCGGCCCCGAAAGCCGCTATTGCCCGGCCGGTGTGTACGAGTTCGTGAAGAACACCGACAACACGGATCGCCTGCAGATCAACGCGCAAAACTGCGTGCACTGCAAGACCTGCGACATCAAAGACCCGACGCAAAACATCGTCTGGGTCACGCCCGAAGGTGGCGGCGGACCCAACTACAGCGGCATGTAAGCGCGCCCTGCGCCTTGAGGCGCAGCTCCCGTCATGGCATGGCTCGGGTCATGCTTGCATACTGGCCGGCGTTCCCATCAGGGACGGCTTTAACCATCCACACGGGCCGGCTGCTCCAATGCCTTGCTGCCGGCGCCCGCCCGTGCCGCCCCTCATGGGCCGCATAGCAAACCGAAGCCGAGCTGCTTCCCAGGCAGCTTCGGTGTCAAAAAATCTTTGTTACTTTCTGTGGCCTGAGCCAGACTGCACACCCTGCCCCGCCCCCTCAGCTTTCCGCGTAATACGGTAATGCGGTAACGCGTCATGGCCCGCCCAGGCCGGCATGAACTGTGTGAAGGCCCATACACGGCCGTCCCTGTTGTCGTCTGTCGTCGTCTGTTGTCGTTCATGGACATGCGAAAACGATTGGACACACGATTGGACGCGCTTTCGCGGGAACACCGTGAAATCAGGTGCTGTCCGACGCACCGAGTCGGACAGCACCGACATGGCTTGCATTTCCGATGGGGATACTCAAAGCGATTGGGAGATGGCGCTGCTGCTGTTGCTCGCTGCCGCCAAACGTTGCGCCTCGCAGCGGTTCGCAGCGCCAAGCATCAGTGCGTGTCGCCGTTTCATTGCTTCGCCGGAACTGCAAGGTTTTGTGTCCGGTGCGTGCGACTTGCCCCCGACCGATGAATCCGCCGGCTTGCCGGCTACCTGGAATAAATTTGGAAAACAACAACACCACCAACAACACCCCCATCCTGTTGACCGGGGGGGCCGGCTATATCGGCAGCCATACCTTTTCAGCCCTGATTGATGCGGGCTACAAACCCGTCGTTCTCGACAACTTCTCCAACAGCCATCCGGCAGTACTGGACAGGCTGCAAAAACTGACGGGACAACGCGTCATACGCGAACGGGGTGATGTCCTCAATCCAGGTTTTGTGGCGGAGGTACTGCGTCACTATGCGTGTGAGGCAGTCATTCACCTGGCGGGTGTCAAGGCGGTCGGTGAGAGTGTTCAGCAGCCGCTCAAGTACTACAGCGACAACGTTGGTGGTCTGGTGAGTCTGCTGCAAGCCATGGAAACAACAGGTTGCCGCTCCGTGGTTTTTTCCTCCAGCGCCACGGTGTATGGCGATCCGGCCAGTGTTCCCATCCATGAGCAGTTCCCGTGCGCGCCCGAGAGTCCCTATGCCCAGACCAAGCTGATGTGTGAAAACATCCTGGCCTCCCTGCGCGCGGCCGATCCGGCCTGGCGCGTCGGCGTGCTGCGCTACTTCAACCCGGTGGGCGCACACCCCAGCGGCCTGATCGGCGAAAACCCTCGCGGGATTCCCAACAACCTGATGCCCTATATAACCCAGGTAGCCGTCGGCAAGCGTGCCAGCCTGCAGGTGTTTGGCAATGACTACCCCACACCCGACGGGACCGGTGTGCGCGACTATCTGCATGTGATGGATCTGGCCGAGGGACATGTGGCCGCCGTACATGCGCTACTGACTCGCCCCCAGAGTTTTACGCTCAATCTTGGCACCGGCAAGGGGATCAGCGTACTGGAGGTGGTGAACGCGTTTGAGCGCGCGAGCGGACGGCGTATTCCCCATGAATTCGCGCCGCGCCGAGCCGGTGACGTGGCCCAGTATTACGCGGATGTGTCGCTGGCCGATGCCGTACTGGGCTGGCGCGCAACGCGCACGATCGACGACATGTGCCGAGACGCATGGCGCTGGCAGCAAACCAATCCCGATGGTTATGAGGCAGGCCCGGATGTGCCCCCACGGCCACGCCTGCGCCGCAGGCCAAACGAGCCCGTGCGGCCCGCGGCGGTGACCTGAGCCGCTTCTCGCGCCCCACGACCTCACGAGGCAGGCTCACGGCAAAAGTTCCCGCCCGCGTTCTCTCAGGCACAAACGCTCATGAGCCGATCGGACTATTGTCAATTGCTGCACTGCACAACAAACTTTCATAGTTGCTTCTACAGGGAGAAAAGTTCATGTACCGCGCCTTGCTTACAGTCGTTTTAAACGCTTGCATTGCTTCCGCTTTCGCCGCCACCCCGGTGGGTTCCACCACCGACACCCTGACACGCGATGCCGCCGCGCGAGTCGCACGGCTGCGCGAAGCCCAAAACATCAAAGTCCAAAACATCAAAGTCAATACGAAACTTTCGGAAGGGCAGAGCCACAGCCCCCCACGGCCCTCCACCGTGCATGAATCAACCGCCGGGGATTCTCGAGAAAACCCCCATGCCACCCTGCTCATCACCCTGGTGTTGATGGGCGCTATTGCATTGCGGCGACGTGGCTCAGGAATGCCCTGATGAACACCGGCGGACTCGGCCGGCCCGGTGTCGCTGCGGTGAAATGGAGCGCAGTTTCCACCGTGGCCCGCTTTGCGCTGCAACTGGTGGCGCAGGTGGTGCTCGCCCGTACCCTGGGCCCGGACATCTTCGGCGTATTTGCCATCGGCATGGTGGTGCTGACTTTCGCCACTTTTTTTTCCGGCTTCGGCTTCAGCTGGAGCCTGCTGCAGCGGGAAACACTGGGCGACGAGGACATCCGCTTCGCATGGACCTGGCAGTTGATGGTGGGTGCGCTGACCATGCTTGCCGTGTATTTTTTGGCGCCCGTCCTGGCCAGCTACTTCAGGGAACCGCGCGCACAGGCCGTCGTTGAATGGCTCTCTATAGCCTGCCTGCTCACCGCAGCGGCTGCGCCGTCGAGCTACCTGCTGCAGCGCGACCTCAATTTCAAGGCCGTCGGGCTGGTTCAGGTGGGCAGCTATGCCGCAGGCTATGTCGCGGTGGGCGTGCCCATGGCCCTGCTGGGATGGGGCACCGCCTCGCTGGTGGCCGCGTGGCTGGTGCAGTCCGGCGTGCTGCTGGTGGCCAGCTATGCACTGAGGCCACATGCCGTGCGCCCGCTTTTCTGGTACTCCGACGCGGCCACGGCGGTGGGGACCGGCCGCGCCGTGTTTGCCACCAACATCGTCAACTGGCTGCTCAACAATCTTGACCGCGTACTGATAGGGCGCCTGCTCAATGCCCAGGCACTGGGTCTTTACAACGTGGCTTATAACCTGGCCACCATGCCGAACACCCTGCTGCTCGGCGCGCTGCAACCCGCGTTCCTGGCGGCCGGTGCACGGTTGCAGGACGACCTGCAAAGGCTTGGCCGGGCCTATCTTCAGATGCTGGCTACCATTTTTGTTTTGGGCCTTCCAGCCTTTGTGTTTCTCGCGCTCATTTCAGCGGATCTGGTGCGCCTGCTTTACGGCCCCCAGTGGAGCGAAGCGGCCTGGGTGCTGGGGATTTTATTTTTAAGCATGCCGGCATATGTGCTCTGGGGCCTGTCGACCCCCGTGCTCTGGAATACCGGGCGCAAGCACTATGAGTTTGCGCTGCAACTGCCGCTGGTGGGTTTGGGCGCACTGGGTTTTTACCTTTATGCCGGACAGGGCATCCATGCGGCAGCTGGCGTTGCGGCCGGGCTGCTGGTCCTGCGTGCAGTTGTCGTGGGCACGGCAGCTTTCCGGGCGGTACAGCTGCCCTGGACCGCCCTGCTGCCACATGCAGCGCGCGGCCTGTTGCTCAGCGCCTTGTGCGCCGCGGCTGCGGTCGCGGGTCAGCGTGCCGTCGCGCAGTTTGACATGCCGCTGCTGTCACTGGCAGCCAGCACGCTGATGGCCTTGCTTGTCATGACCCTGCTCGTCGCCGTGCGTCCACAGGCGCTGGGTGATCAAACCGCCGGCATGCTCATCCGGTTCTTCCCGGGGCTGGCCAGCCACCTGGGTGCGGCGCCTGCATCACCGCTTCCCGAACCCCTCGGCGAGCAACGCCTCTGAAATCGGCCCACCATGGAACAAGCCATCACCATTGCCATCCTCGTCACCGGCGCCGTCCTGGCGGCGCTGTCCGCGAGTGCGGGCATGGCGGGCGCCGTCCAGCTGACAACGCGCCAGTCCCACGGCTATATGCATGTGATTTTCTATGCCATGCTGCTGATGGTGGCACTGAGCAACCTGCTCTCCGGCCGCGACCTGTCTGTCCATGCGCTGAGCCTGACCGAGCCCATCGTGCTGGTGCGCCACCCGCTGGTGCGCCTGGCACAGCCCTTGATGTCGCTGCTGCTGCTGACCATTGCAGGCGAGCGCATCGTCACCCGCTTCCTCAACCGGGGAAAAGCGGCGCCAGCGCCACCGCTGATACTGGTGTCCTTCATTCTTTTCTGGGCCGCAACGGTGGCCGCCCCTGCGCTCCTGGGCGCACACCCGCACCTGTCGCACGACTACGTCTATCCGCTGGTGATAGGGATTGCCGCCGTACTGGTCAGCGGCATGGAGCGCGACCTTGCCTTGAGGGCGGCGCGCAACGCGCTGCTGCTGTTCCTGGCGGCCGGTCTGGTCCTGATTCCGCTAAAGCCCAGCCTGGTGCTGGACAACTCCTACACGCAGGGCTTTCTGCCGGGTGTGCCGCGCCTGGCCGGTCTCGCGGCCCATGCGGTGTCACTGGGAATCCTGGCCCAACTTGGCTTGCTGTGCCTGCTCGCGCGCCCCTACCAGCACGTGTGGCTTAACCGCCTGGCGTGGGCCCTCGGGCTGGCGGTGCTGTTTCTGGCCCAGTCAAAAACCGCATGGATTGCCTTTGTGGTCTGTTCGCTCTGCATCCTCCTCGTGCGACAGGGCCCGTCCTTCTGGCGCCGTGTGGGTGACCCCTTGCATCCCGAAGTGGGTGTCGTCTCCCTGCTGGTGTTCATGGCCGGGGTCTCGGCCCTCGCCCTGTTGTTGATGTTTGGTGAACTGGACGCCAGGCTCAGCAGTTTTTTTGCCAGCGCCGAAGGAGCCCAGCTCGCCTCCCTGACGGGACGGGACCAGATATGGGCGATCGCGTACGAGGAATGGCGGCGCAACCCCGTGTTCGGTTACGGGCCCACCCTATGGGACGCCAGCTTCCGGGCCAGCATCGGCATGCCCAACGCGACGCACGCCCACAACCAGTTCATGGATACGCTGTCGCGCTCCGGCACGGTCGGGGCGACGGTCCTGGTGCTTTATGCCGTGATCCTGCTGGTGCTCTCGCTGCGCTATGCGCGCGCCAGCGGCGGGCTCACGCTGGCGCTGTTCGTGGCACTGGCCCTGCGCTCCATGAGCGAGGTCCCGCTGCTGCTGTTTGGCTATGGTGCCGAACTGGTGACCCATGTGCTGCTGCTGATGACGCTGGCGGCCGCCGCCAGCGAGGCCCGCGTTGCCCGAGTTGCCAAAGTACAGGCGGCGCGCAGCCGTGCGTATGCAGGGTTTTCCACCGCCAAAGACGGGTTGGCATCTGCCCGCGCCAGATCATGAAATTTTCCATCGTCATTCCGCTTTACAACAAGGCGCCTTACATCCGGAGCACCCTTGATTCCGCGCTGGCCCAGACCTTCACGGACTTCGAGGTCATTGTTGTCGACGACGGGTCCCGCGACGGCGGGGCCGACCTGGTAGCAGCGATCACCGATCCGCGCGTGCGGCTGGTGCGGCAGGCCAACGCCGGTGTTTCGGCGGCGCGCAACAAGGGCATAGAACTGGCGCGCGGCGAATGGGTGGCATTTCTGGATGCCGATGACTGGCACCATCCCCGCTATCTGGCGACCCTGCTGTTCGCCCACCGGGCTTGTCCGGCGGCAGACATACTGGCGACCGACTTTGTGACGGTGCCCGACGGCGACGGCGACGGTATCTGGCCGCCGCGCTGGTCAGTCCCTGCAGGCCCACCCGACGTGGAGTTGATTACAGATCTGGCTTTGCGGTGGATGAACGGCCCGTCTCTCTTCACCAGCTCCGTCGCCGTGCGGACCGCGCAGCTCCATCGCATGCAGCCCTGCTTTGCACCCGGCGAGTCCCATGGGGAAGACCTGGATCTGTGGTTCCGCCTGGCCGAGCATTCACCAGTTGCACTGGCCCGGGCACCGCTGGCAGCCTACCGGACCGCGGTAGCGGGCAGCCTGACGGCGCACCACGCGGCGTTGACCATGCCCCCCTTCCTGCAACGCATGAAAGAACGCGCACTGGGCGGCGCCATGCCCGAGGCCAGGCGCCAGTCCGCGTTATGGCTGGTAGCCCAGCATGAAGTGACGCTGGCACGTCAGGCGCTCGCGTCGGGCCAGCGCCTCGAGGGCTTGCGCTGGCTCATCCAGGGTCGCCGTGCCGCCAGCACCAAACGCTGGTGGCTGACCGCTGCCATGGCCTGTTTTTTCCCGGGACCGCTGGTCAGGAACTGGCAACACTGGCGCATACGCCGTGCTGTCCGGGCGGTCGATGTCGCCGATGGAGGATAAGAAAAAATGAAAGCAGAAACTTCCTGGCAAACACTTCACGCGGGTGCCCCGGCATGCCGCGTATCCGTCATCATCAAGGCGCTGAACGAAGAACGGCATATCGTGGCGACCGTGAAAAGCGCGCTGCGTGCAGTCGCTACAGTGGGCGGCGAGGTGGTGCTCGCGGACTCGTGTTCCACCGACCGCACGGTGGAACTGGCACGGCCTTACCCCATTCGCATCGTGCAGCTTGCCCATGCCAGCGAGCGTTGCTGCGGGGCGGGCCCCCAGCTGGGTTACCAGCACTCGTGCGGCGAGTTTGTTTACATTCTCGACGGCGACATGCAGATGGCCGAGGGATTTCTGGAGCGCGCGCTCGCCGTCATGATCGGGCACCCCGATATTGCCGGTGTCGGTGGCCGCGTGGTTGAGCAAAACATGCACAGCCTGGAATACCTGGCGCGCGGAGAGCGCCAGTCCGCTCACCTCTCGCCCGGCAGCGTCGACCGCCTCGATGGCGGCGGCCTGTACCGGCGCAGCGCGATCGAAGCCGCAGGGTATTTCTCGGACCGCAACCTGCACAGCTACGAAGAATTTGACCTGGCGGTGCGGCTGCGCGCCCTGGGCTGGCAGCTTTGGCGCCTGCCGGTGGATGCGGCTTCTCACCATGGGCATGATGCGCCGCCATACGATCTGCTGATGCGGCGCTGGCGCAGCCGTTATGTCTGCGGCCTGGGCGAACTGGTCCGCGCCGCGGCCGGCCAGCCGCGCCTGCCATTGGTGGTGGCGGGCGTGCGCGAGTTGCGGATTTACCTGGCCGTTCTGGCCTGGTGGGCCGTGCTGCTCAGCGTGCCCTTCTGGCCCGTGTCCGGGGCTGCAAGCCTGGGATTCTTTTGTGCACTGGCCGCAGCGCCTTTCCTGTTGATGGCGTGGCGCAAGCGCTCGGCGACCAAAGCGGTTTATTCCGTGGTGTCCTGGTGCTTCAACGCCGCCGGCCTGGTGCGAGGCCTGCTGCGCGCGCGCCGGCCCGCGCATGAGCGCATCTCCAGCCACATCCTGAAGGAACCCACGGGCATTACTTCGCAACCGGCGCAAGGCGTTTCCCCATGAGAAACGAAACTGTCCCCAGCATAGATCGGCCTGGCAGAGATCGCGTATGACCCAGCAGTTCACCGGCGTTCAGATCCTGCGGTTCATCGCGGCCATGCTGGTCGTGGTGATGCACACGACCCAGGCCATCTCGATTCACATCACCGGCCAGGGGCCCGGTCACTACTGGCACGCCGGCTCCGCCGGGGTGGACATCTTTTTTGTGATCAGCGGTTTTGTCATGGCCATGTCCACCCGCAACACGCCGTTCGACAGCGCAGGCCGTCTGGCGGCCGCCTGGGTCTTCATGAAGCGCCGCCTGCTGCGGATCGCGCCGCTCTACTGGTTTTATACCCTGCTCAAGGCGGCCCTGCTGCTGGCCCTGCCCACCCTGGCATCACGATCGTCGGTGGAACCCGGCCACCTGGCGGCATCGCTGCTCTTCATTCCGGCCACGAGCCCGTGGGGCTTCATCCAGCCGACGCTTCCCGTCGGCTGGACGCTCAACTTCGAAATGCTTTTTTATGCGGTGTTTGCGCTGGCCATGGCGCTCGGCGCACCACGCATCAGGTTCTGCCTGCTGGTATTCCTGGCGATTTTTCTGGCCGGCAGCTACCTCCCCGGCTCGGTACCGCTGGCGTTCTATGCAAACTCCATCGTGTTCGAATTCATCCTTGGTGTGTGCATCGCGTACCTGCTGTTGCATGGTCGTACGGTGGCGCCGGCCCTGGGGCCCTTCGCCATGGTGGCCGGTGCGGTGCTCATGTTTGGCGTGGGCGGGCAAGACTCGACCGACCGTCTGCTGACATGGGGCGGTGGAGCGGCGCTGGTGGTGCTGGGCGCGGTCTGGCTGGAGCCCTGGACTGCGCGTAGCCGCATGGCTTCGCCGCTGTCATTCCTGGGCGACGCGTCCTACTCCATTTACCTCTCGCACACGTTTGTGGTGCCGGCGGGCGTGCTGGCACTGAAGTGGCTGGGCGTGCAAAACGGCCTCGTCATTGTGCTGGCGGTGGGCCTGCTGGTGGCCTTGACCGGCTGTCTTTCCTACCGGTGGCTCGAACGCCCCATGACCGATTTTCTCAAACGCGTGCTGTTCAATCCATCCCGACTTTCTTACCCACATCCCGGAAAATAAACATGCGAAGTGAACCGATGCCAGGAACAGCCGTCCGCGAGCTTGATGCTCGCTACATCTACATGGCCTGCCCCTGGACCCCGAAGGGCGGGGGCATGTTCAAGGTGGCCGACTACCTGATCCAGGCCCAGGCTTTTTCCACGCCCGCAGGCGCTGCCGAATTGCGCCCGCTGGACACGCGCGGCGGTGCCAACGCGCTCTATTCTTTCTGGGTGCTCGCAACCGCCCTGGCCCGGCTGGTACGCGGGCGGCTGGACGGGCGGCTGGCCGGCGTGCATGTCAACATGGCCGAGCGGCTGAGCCTGTTTCGCAAAAGTGCCGTGATCGTCACGAGCCGCGCCCTCGGCATACCTGTGGTGTTGCACCTGCACGCCGCGCAATTGCATCACTTCTACCGGACCCTGCCGCGCCCGCTGCAGGCCCTGACACGCTGGGTCTTTTCACTGCCGGCCAGCTGTGTGGTGCTTGGAACGGCCGCAAGAAGCTTCGTCATCGACGAGCTGCGGGTGCCGGCCGATCGCGTGGAGATCGTCATCAACGGCGTTCCCGAACCCACGGAAGCACGGCGCAAAGTCGTTGCGCATGCGGTGCAGCGTGTACTCTTTGTCGGCAACCTGTCGGAGCGCAAAGGGGTGTCCGACCTCCTGCGGGCCCTGGCCCTGCCCGGTTTTGATACCGCCCGGCTGGAGGTGTGCCTGGCGGGCGGCGGGGATATGCAGGCCTACCAGGCCACGGCCCGGGAACTCGGCATTGACCGTTTCGTGCGCTTTGAGGGCTGGTCGGATCAACCCAAGGTAGCGCGGCTGATGGCCCGCGCCGATGTCCTGGTGCTGCCCTCTTACGACGAAGGCCTGCCCCTGGTCATCCTGGAGGCACTGGCCAATGGGGTTGCAGTGGTTTGCAGCCCGGTCGGCGAAATTCCCTCGGTGCTGACGCATGACGTCAATGCCTGTTTCGTCCGGCCCGGTGATGTGGCCGGCCTCGCGGCAGGCCTGCAGCGGGTGTTGCAGCAATCGGAGCTGATGGACAGGCTGGGACGCAACGGACGCTCGCTGTATGAACAGCAATTTTCCCTGACCCGGTTTTTTGCCAGCGTGGCACGGGTTCACCAGCGCCACTTCGGTATTGCCGGCCAGCCCCGGCACACCAGCAGCGCCTCACCGCAGGAACAGTCGCCATGATCATTGACGCCAACAGCGTCCAGAACGGCGCCCAGCTACATGCCGATGTCTGCGTGGTGGGAGGAGGCCCTGCGGGCATCGCGCTCACGCTGTCGCTGTCCGAGCGCGGCCTGTCGGTGCTGATGCTGGAGTCAGGGCAACTGGAGGAAGACAAAAAAACGCAGTCGCTCTATGAGGGCGAGGTCGCCGATGAGCGATTGCACAGCCCGCCCGACAAGTACCGGCAGCGGCGGCTGGGGGGGTCGTCGGCGATCTGGGGTGGCCGGTGCATGCCGTTTGATCCCATCGACTTTGAAACACGCAGCCATGTACCGGATAGCGGCTGGCCGCTGTCGTATGACGATCTGCTGCCCTACTACCCCCAGGCCAACGCGCTGGCCGAGGCCGGGCGTTTCAGCTATGACGCCGGTGAAGCATTCGGCCCGCAGCTTGAGCCCCTGATCCGCGGCTTTGACAGCCCGCGCGTGCGCACCAGCGGGCTCGAGCGGTTTTCCTGCCCGACCCACTTCGGCACCCGTTATGCCAAACGGCTGCAACTGGCGCCCGGCGTGCAGGTCCTGCTCGGCGCCAATTGCACCGCCGTCCGGCTGCAGGCCGACGGGCAGGCGGTGCGCAGCCTGGAAGTGGCCACCCTGGCTGGCACGCGGTTTGTGGTCACGCCGCGCGCGGCGGTGCTGGCCGCGGGCGGCCTTGAAACCGCGCGCCTGCTGCTGGCCTCGCGCGATGTCACACCCGCAGGCGTGGGCAATTTCCACGACGTGGTCGGCCGCTATTACATGTGCCACATCGCGGGCAATGTCGGCACGCTGACCATCGACGGCCCGACCCGCAACGTGCGGCACGGCTACGAAGTGGCACCGGAAGGCGTTTACTGCCGCCGGCGACTGTCGGTGACAGCGGCAGAGCAGCGGCGGCTGGGGCTGGCGAACGCGGTGGCGCGCCTGCACTTTCCGCGCATCACCGATCCGGCGCACCGCAACGGCGTGCTGTCCGGGTTGTTTCTGGCGCGCAAGCTGATCAGCTATGAATACGGCAAACGGCTGAACGACGGCAACGCCACCTCGCCGGCGCGCTATGCCCGCCATCTCTTCAATGTGATGGCCGACCCGATGGACGCCACGGCCTTTCTCGGGCACTGGCTGCTTCGGCGCTCGCTCGCCGAGCGCAAATTCCCGTCGGTGATCCTGCGCAACCGCACCAACCGCTTCAGCCTGGAGGTGCACGGTGAGCAGATGCCGCAAGCCGGCAGCCGCGTGACGCTGACCGACAAGCTCGATGCCCTCGGCATGCCGCAGCTGCGCGTGGACTGGCGCTACAGCCAGGCGGACATTGATTCGGTCCGTGGCACGCTGGACGTGCTGGTGCAGGAGTTTGCACAAAGCGGCGTTGGCCGCTTTGACTACGACCGCGACACACTGGAAGAAGACATCATGCGCTTTGGCGCCTACGGCGGTCACCACATCGGTACGGCACGCATGGGCCGCGACCCACGCACCAGCGTGGTCGATGCCGATTGCCGGGTGCATTCGGTACGCAACCTTTTTGTGGCGGGCAGCGCCGTGTTCCCCACCTCCAGCCAGGCCAACCCCACGCTCACGCTGATTGCGATGTCACTCAGGCTGGGTGACAGCCTGGCGCGGCGCCTGCAGGCAGAGCATGCCGCGCCCCTGGGAGCGTGCGCATGAAAATACTGAGAGTCCTGGTGCTGGGCGGCTCCGGCCACATTGGAAAGCAGCTTGTGGAGACGCTGAAGGGCACCGCCTGGGCGGTACCGGTCAGCGCCTCGCGCAGGACTGCCGGCGCGGGCAACGGGAGCGTTGAGACCTTGCGCGTGGACAGCCGTGACATCCAGGCGCTGACCGCGGCGCTGGAAGGCTTTGACGCCGTGGTCAATTGCGTCGCGGGCGATGCGCGCTCGATTTCCGAAGGCGCGCGCCTGCTCGTGCAGGCCGCCCTGGCCACGCGGTGCCGGCGCATTGTTCACCTGAGCACGATGTCGGTCTATGGCCCCGTGGAAGGCAGGGTCCGCGAAGACGCGGCACTTGACCCCAGCCTCGGCTGGTATGGCCAGGCCAAGTGCGAAGCGGAAAAACACATGGGCGAATTTGCACGCCGGGGCGGTGAGGCCGTCGTGCTGCGGCCGGGCTGTGTTTTCGGCCCCGGCAGCGAGTTGTGGGTCGGCCGCGTCGGGAGATGGCTGCAAACCGGCCGGCTCGGCGACCTGGGCGTGGCGGGTGACGGCTGGTCTAACCTGGTCCACGTGGACGACGTTTGCCAGGCGCTGATAGCTGCGCTGCAGCTGCCCGTCAGGCCCGGCGACATGCCGGTCTTTAACCTGGCGGCGCCTGACAGCCCGCGCTGGAACGATTATTTCGTGGACCTGGCGCTGACACTTCAAGCCACGCCCGTGCCACGCATCGGGCCGCGCCAGCTCCGGCTTGACGCCCTGCTGGCCGGGCCGCCGCTCAAGGCCATGCAACTGGCATTCAAACGCCTGGGCAGGCCAACTTCCGGTTTGCCGGACCCCATGCCACCCGGACTGCTTCGCTTGTGGGCCCAGCATATCCACCTCGATGCCACGCTGGCAGAGCAGACGCTGGGAATGACCTGGACACCCTACGCTGCCAGCCTGCAAAGTTGCGCAGACTGGTTTACAGGGAACACGGCGCAGCGCTCCCCGCCCTTGGGCAATGCTGTATGCACGCCCTGAAAGCCGATACCTACCGCGTATTCGGGCGTTCCAGCGGGTGGCTGGTGTTCAAGGGCATCCTCTCGAACCCGGCATTTCGCGTGGTGGCCACCTTGCGCTGTTGCCAGGCGGCCGACCGATGTGCCGTGCCCTTGCGCTGGCTGCTGCTGACACCCGCCAGGCTGCTGCATCGCCTGGCGAGCCAGCTGGCGGGCATTGAATTGCCCTGGCGAACCTCGGTAGCCCCCGGCCTGGCATTGACCCATGGGCGGGGAATCGTGGTGAATGCCGGAGCCCGCATTGGCAGCAACGTGACCCTGTTTCACGGCGTCACGCTCGGGCAGCGCGACCATATCGACAACGACGGCCGCCGGCTCACCACCTATCCTGTGATTGAAGACGAGGTCTGGATCGGCCCGCACGCCATCGTGGTGGGCGGCGTTACCATAGGCAAGGGCAGCCGGATTGCCGGCGGCGCCTATGTGTATGAAAGCATTCCACCCTACAGCATGGTGCTCGGCAACCCGGGCAAAATCGTCAAAAACAATTGCGTGCCTGATGTCGACAACCGTTATGTGGCCTGACTGGCCTGACTGGCGTGACCTTAGCGGCTGCGGGCCAGCATCAACCGCGGCGAACCGATGCCAGGCGCACGGCCCGCGACAAAAACAGCGGATTACCGATCACATAGCGCTGGAACAGGCGCTGCGGCTCCATGGCCAGGCGAAACATCCACTCCAGCCCCAGCCTTCGCATCCACATCGGCGCACGCGGTGTTTTGCCGCCGAGAAAGTCGACGATGGCTCCGCCGCAAACGATCAGGCAGGGGTGAGTCAGCGCCGAACGCAACGCGGCCGCCACTTCCTCCTGCCGCGGCATGCCCATGCCCAGCACGATCAGCCCGGGCTGTTGCGCCTGCGCCAGAGAGGTATAAGCGGCGATATCGAGAAAACCATGTGCACTGACGTAGGAGCTGCTGGGTGCCAGCTTGCGCGCAAGAACATTCAGGCACCGCTCCAGGTAGGGATTCTGCGTTCCGAACACGGCAATGCTTTGGCCGTCAAACTGCCTCACCAGCTCGGGAATAAAGTCGGTGCCATTGAGATTTCGACCGGGCGGCATGCCAAGAAGCTTGAACAGGGTTGCCATGCCCGAGCCGTCCCTGAGCACCATGTCGGCCGATTGCAACGCGGCAAAAAAGGGGCCCGAGGCGGCAAGGGAGTTCATGGCGTGCGCATTGGCAAAGGCCAGCACAAAAGGCCTGTCGGGACGGCTGAGACGGGCCAGCAGGCGCTGCTCGTCCGCGGGCGTTTGCACACGCTCGATTTTGTCGATGAGAAAGGCCCACCGCTGCTGCCAGTCCCTGGAGGCTTTCAGGTGACGGCTCAACATATCGCCACCCTCCAGGCCACTTCCCCGCTATCGACGCTACGGGCGTTATCGGCGCACATCGCATGCTGAGCCCCGGAAAAACCCGTCCCCCGTCGCCCTTGCGCAGCGCCCGTACCTGGGCGGTGCTGACCGTGATCCTGGCGGGCGCCGGCCTGTATACGCTGGGCGCCCAGCCCTTCGCCGCCGGGCTGTTTCCAGCGCCGTGGGACAAGCTCGCGCATGTGGTGACATTTGCCCTGATTGGCAGCGCCACCGGTGTAGCCAGCGGTGCGCGCGGCTGGCGCAGAACAGCATGCTGCATTGCCGGCGCGGTTGCGATCGGCGTGCTGGACGAGTTGCACCAGGCCTATTTGCCGGAACGCATCGCCAGCTGGTCCGACCTGGCGGCCGACGCCATGGGTGGCCTCTTGGGCGCCGTGTTGCTCACTGCCGCCCAGGGAGCGATATGCAGGTGGACTGCCAGGCATCATTGAAACCTCATCAAGCATCGTTAAGCACCGACCCGACCAGGGTCACCCCATATTCGCGCAGACCCTGGGTGAGCTGGGCCATTTGCGGCACGGAGCTCTTGTTTTGCCGTGCCACGATCAAGGCGGCCCCTGCGCGAACCGCCACAGTGTGGGCATCAGCACACCTGCTGGCCGGCGGCGTGTCAATGATGATCACATCAAACTCCTCGCCGAGTGACTGCAACAACTTGGAGAATTCCTGCCGGCCCAGCAGCTCCTGTGGGTTGGGTGGAATGGTGCCGGCCGGCAGCACCGACAGGTCCTGCAGCGCCGCAATCCCGACCACGGCTTCCGGCCCTGCCCGGCCCGCGAGCATGTCCGACAGGCCGGCACGCTTGCCGAGATTGAAGAGGGTGTGCTGGCGTGGCGACCGCATATCCGCGTCTATCAACAAGGTGCGCTCGCCAAGCTGGGAAAATACGATGGACAAGTTGGCGGCAAGGTAGCTGCGCCCTTCCCCGGGTCCCGCGCTGACAATGGCCAGCCCCTTGCGGTCCGCACCGGTATCGAACCAGCGCAGCATCAGCTGGCTGCGCAAGGCGCGCAGCTGCTCCACGGAACGACTGGCGGGCTGGTGAGCCGCAACAAGTTCACGACTCAAATTGCTTTCGCGGGCAATATAAGGGTAGTCGAACTGCACGGACAGGGCATAACGCACGTCATCGTCGGTCAACAGACCCAGCGCCATGCCTGCATCGCCAAAGCGCGCACCACCTTCCCGCTGGGCCCGCAGGATGCGCTCGGTATCGGCCAGTGACAGCCGGCCCGCGTCGACCAATATCGCACCGATGGAGCGACCCGCGCCGACCGCGGGCTTGCTCGGCAAGGTCAGGGGAACTGACCGGATAAGTGGGGATTCATTTCTCTTCATGCTGTGCTTCCGTTACCAAGGGCCAGGCGACCCGAACCGGAGAGCCGGCGGCCGCCACTGGAGCTGATGCTGGCCAACACGGGCAGGTCCAGCATCTGCACCAGGTCTTCCGTGGACCGCACACGGCGGTTGGCCAGTTCCAGCAACAAGGCGCAGGCCACACCGAGCAATGTTCCGCCAAAAGCCGCAATCAGCAGATTGAACAGCAATTTCGGGCTGGAGGGATTGGCGGGCGCTGTGGCCGTATTGAGGCGGACCACATTGGTCTGGTTGGTCAGGCTCTGCAAACGCGTCTGCGAGGCGCTCTGGCTGACCGCTTCATAGGCGCGCTGGGCGGCCTCGACGTCGCGACGGTACACATTGAGTTCGTCACGCTGCTTGTTCAGCATGAGCACCCGCGACCTTTGCGCGCCGACGGCAGCCTGCAATTCGCCTTCGCGGTCCTTGCCCACACGATAGGCCGTGTCGATCGAGGCTGAAATGCGCCCCGATTCGCTGGCAAGCCGGCTCTTGAGGGAGGCCAGTTCAGATTCGGCACGCTGGCGCAGCGGATGATTTGCCCCGAGATTCACGCTGGTCTCCTGCACCTTGGCTTCCAGCCGCGCGATGTCGGCCTTCAAGCCGTTGATCAGGGGGCTCTGCATGACTTCGGCAACGGTGTCGCCGCGGGAATTGCGCTTGCTCTGGCTGTCCGTGGTTTGCCCCTGCACGACGGTCAGTTGCGACGAGAGTTCGC
This sequence comes from Polaromonas sp. P4_F9, assembly GCF_056401235.1. NCBI lineage: Bacteria > Pseudomonadati > Pseudomonadota > Betaproteobacteria > Burkholderiales > Comamonadaceae > Polaromonas > Polaromonas sp. P4_F9. Next base: position 16,331 of record NZ_JBFUJT010000021.1, read on the forward strand.
TCAGCTTGGTCGTTTCGTAGTCAACCCTCTCGTCACTGGAGACGATGCCGGCTTTTTGCTGGAAATCGGACAAACGGGCCTGGGCCACTTCAAGCTTGGCCCGCGAGGCCTTGGTCTGCTCGTCAAACCATTCCGCATAGATGCGGGCAGGTTCTGTCTTCAGCGCCAGATTGATATCCAGATAGGCCTGGGCAAAGGCATTGGCTATCTGGGCCGCGGAGTCCGGCTCGCCGCCCTTGTACGTGATGTTGATCACATTGCTTTCCCGTGCAGGGTGCACATCCAGCCGTTTTTGCAGCGAATCAACGATCCAGGCCTCCATCGTGCCCCGTCCTTCAGTCGCCTCCAGCCACCGTTCCCGCGTACCCGGGTTTTCGTCCAGTTTGAGCATTTTGATAACGCGCTGCGCCACGCGGTCGCCGCCGATGATGTCGACCTGCGTTGCCATATAGCTGGGGGCAACGAGGCCCGGCACGGCAGCGCCGGCGACCGGGTCGGGTGACCGGATATCAACCAGAACCGCGGTCTGGGCCACGTATTTCTTGGGCAGGACCAGGCTGACCGCCAGTGCCGACAGCACGGCAACCACAATGATCGTCAAGGCCACCCGGTAACGGGCCCGCAGGATCAACAGGAATTGATGGAGTGTCATGGCAGCTTAAAAGAGGCTTTCACGAACATAAATCACGTCTTCCGCCCGAATCTTGTCCGTGAGCTGGGGAACGGTTTCCACCACCTTTCCGGATGCATCACGGCGGTGCAGGCGCAGGCGGTTCTGGCTGCCGCGCACGGTGGGCCCGCCCCCCTGGGCCAGCGCCTGCATCACCGTCATGCCGCGCTCAATACGGTAGGGGCCGGGTCGCTGCGCTTCGCCGTAGATGTAGAACATCGGCGCCTTGTTCACATAAAGCGTGTCGCCGGCGGCCACCAGGATGTCCTCTTCCGATTTCTCGTTCAAGAACAGCGCCGGAATGTCGATGACCTTGCGGAAAGGCTTGCCGTCACGCTGGCCGGTGATGATCAGCACATCATCCCCCGTCGGCGTCGCGCCGCCGGCTGCCGCGAGCATGTCGCTGACACGGGTGTTGAATGTTTCGAGCGGGAATCGGCCAGGCCGGCTCACCTGCCCCAAAACCGCCACCTGGTTGCCACGCACCTGCCGCAAAACGATATTCACCTGCGGCACCTTGACAAAGCCCCCGGTACGCAGCGCATCGGCAATTTTTTTCTCGGCCTCGCCGATGGTCAAACCACCCAGCTGCACGCTGCCAATCAATGGGTAGCTGATCACCCCGCTTTCGGAAACACGGGCGTCAACCGTCAGGTCCGGGCTCTGGTAAACCTGCACACCGATCGCATCGCCCGGCCCCAACCGGTAATCCTGGTTGTCCGGCGCCGCCGGTACTGACGGACCCGATGGCCCCGACGGCACGGAAGGCGCGACCGCAGCCCGGACGGCTGGAGCCGTCTGTGCAGTCGTTGCCGTCTGTGCCGTCTGCGCCAGGGCAGCCATGGCGGAAAGAGAAAGTACTGCTGTGGCGAAATACCTGATCAAGAGGGGTTTCATCTTGGCACCTTTTTCGTGAATTGAATGTTGGAAGAATGGGTCAACGTGCGGCGAGAAAGCCACGTAAGGGCCTTGGCCCACTAAAAGCTTGCGAGCGCCGAAACGCCGAACACATTGCTCGTGTAATCAAACCCCGGTGCGTTGGACGTGCGTTTATCGCGCTGGGCCGTTGCCATCAACTTGAGCGCACGAACTGGCTGCCATTCGAGGATCAGGGAAGCCAGCCTGGTGGTGTCCTCGCGGTCGGTGGCCATAAAGCCTGGCAATGGTCCCCGGTAATCCCGCAAGCCATGGTCATAACGCAGTCGTATGGCGGTTTTTTCCGTCGGTTTCCAGGTCGGCGCAATGAAGAAGCGGTAGCCCTGGTAATAGCTCGACGTCGTCGTCTGGTAACTGCCCATTTCACGTGCCAGGCCACCCGTGATACTGGTCTTGCCGGTCACATCCCAGGTTGCGTCGACCTGGCCAATGACGCCGGAAAAATCCCGCGCGGAGAGTCCATCGTGGGCACGGTCAAAATGCGAAAGCCGGGCCTTCACCGTGGTTTTCCCTGTGGGCGCCCAGTCAAGCCGCAATTCATGTTCGCGATCGGTAAAGTCGCTGGCAGACACCGCCGACAATGTGCGGCCTGGATATTCGCCTTCGCCATTTTTGAAACGATAGGCCAGCGACGTACCCGACGGCCAGACATGCCGCACACCGGCCTCCGCACCGCGTATCTTGTAGTCGGCTTCAAAAGTAAAAGGCTGGCTGCTGGTACTGGTGCGTTCAAAAACGCCCCCGAGAACACGCCAGGCACCGTCGAGTTCGTATTCCGCATCGAATACTGTCGATCGGTTCGTCCGGCGATTGAGTTGACCTGTGGTTTGCACGTCCGCGGTGTTATCGACATACTCCCGCCGGTCCGTCGTCAGATTGCCATGAAGGGCCGGGGTGAAGCTCCAGCGCCATGCCGCACCATAGTTAAACGCGGTGAAATCCAGATTCGAGAAATTCCTGTAGTTATGCTTCTCGGCATTGGCCTCCAGCTCAAAACGCTGCAAGCCGTAGGGCTTGTTCACCTTGAAACCCACCGTTGTCACGGCGATGGTGTCTGAACGACCTGACGTGCCCAGCAGCGCCTGGGTGTCCGCCGAGTCGGACAAGCGAAACACGTTGCTGTCGTGCTGGACACTTTGCCCGGCCTGGAACTGCAGGGTGTCCAGCTCGTCCGCGTACGCCCCCAGCGGAAGCAGACCCATCAAGGCAAGCGAGCCCAGCGGGATCAGTGCGAAGTCTCGTGAGGAAGACGGGCGGCCAAGGCTGCGCCGGATTTGAGGAAACGAATCAGTCAGGGTGCCCCTCCGGGGTTGAATTGCAACGCGTTGATTGAGGAGTAAGGATATTAGTTTCATAGGAATGTGTAGGTTGTGAAATAGCTCTTTTGCACTACTGGGCACATTGACGCTTTGACGCTTTGACGCATTGCATCCCCATCCGTTTCAGTATGCGGAACTGTCTTTGAAAACAAGCCGCACAGTCTTCAAGATAATGAACAGGTCGAGCTGCAACGACCAATTTCTCAAATAATCAAGATCGCAGTCAATGCGGGCCTCCATCTTGTCCAGGGTGTCCGTTTCGCCGCGCTGCCCATTGACCTGGGCCCAACCGGTAATTCCGGGCCGGACCTTGTGGCGAACCATGTAGCCCTTGATCTGGGTCCGGTACATTTCGTTGTGCGCAACCGCATGGGGACGGGGCCCGACAATACTCATGCGCCCCTGCAGGACGTTGATGAATTGCGGCAGCTCATCGAGCGAGGTTCTGCGCAGGAAGGCGCCCAGCCGGGTGACCCGCATGTCATTTTTTTGCGCTTGCTGAATCGTGTTGCCGTCTTCGGTCACGGCCATGGATCGGAATTTATAGACCAGGATCTGCTCGCCATCCAGTCCGTAGCGCCGTTGCTTGAAGATCACCGGCCCCGGTGAGTCCAGTTTCACCGCCAGTGCAATCACCAGCATGAGGGGAGACACCAGGAGCAGTATGAGCAATGACAACACAATGTCGCTGGCTCGCTTCAATGCGCCATTGACACCACGAAACGGCGTGTCGCAAACGGATATCACCGTGACACCGCATACCGAATCGCTTCGGCCCTGAATCAGGTCCGTCACAAACATGTCGGGCACAAAATAGATGGAGGCGGTGGTGTCCTTCAAGCCGTCAAGGACATGCAAAATGCGCGGCCGCGAAGCCATCGGCAATGACAGGTAAATAAACTGGACCCGGTGCTGTTTGACATACGCCGGCAAGTCATCGATTTTGCCGATCAGCCCCTGCTCGTCCTGTGCGACCCTGCGCTCTTCGCTGCGGTCATCAAAAAACCCCAGCAGCTCGATACCCGAGTAGGCCGACCCGGCGATATGCCGGGCAAGGGACACGCCCTGCTCGTTCATACCCACAATGACCGCGCTTCGGGGCGGGCCCTGCAACTTCAGCAGTTGGGGAGCGACAGCTCTAAGCCCGAGGTGTGCAGCGATCTGGGCCACCGGCGCAATCCATAACCAGTTGCCCACCACGGGCAGGGACAAGCTGTAAAGGTATTCCGTGGCAACACCTGCCAGCAACAACAGCCCGGCGATCCAGAGCCAGTGAGTGGCGATATTGAGCACGGCTTTGCCCGCCGGCAGGCGAAGCTGGGAAGTGCCCGGAAAAGACAGAGAGAACACGATGACCGACAGGATCAGGTAGGCCGGACTTACCTGGTCTTCAAGGTAAAACGCCAACGCCCACAGCGAAAATACCAGGACCAGAGGCTCCAGCGCGGCTTCGATGGCGATAAAAATATAGCTTCTGCCCAACCCCATGGATCGGGGCTCACGACGGCCCAGCCAGGCTGAAGTCGATGCCGAATCGACCGGGTTGAATTCAGCCATCGAGTGCCACCCTCGTTACCTTGGAAACTGCCTGTGTGCGATTGAATACATTCAGTTTTTGAAAAATGCGCTGCATGTGGTTTTTGACTGTGAATCCACTGATATTCAGAATGGTTCCGATCTCCGAATTGGTCTTGCCCATGGCCACCCAGGCCATGATCTGGGTTTCACGTTCACTCAAGCCACAGGAGTCCTCCGGGGCACTCCGCGCAGGCGGCGATGCCTGACGAAGCTGTTGGTGCTGTTGCGGCAAGTGCGTGACCTGCCGCAATGCGGTGTCGATATGGGGCATCAGCACGCCCATGGCCGTCGTGGCGGGCTCGGCGGGAATTTCGCCTGCCCTTAACAGCACATAGAGGCACTCTTGGCGGCCTCTTTCATCGCAGATCCCATGTATCAACACAGCGCGCATCGTGCGGAGCACGCTGGAAAAGGAACCAGGCAGGCTGGCATTGCCCAGCAGGTACGAAAATTCACCGAAATCCAGACGACAGGGTTTTCTCTGCGCCGCGACCCAACTGTCGTGGAACTTCCCCAACAGGAACGGAAGCACCTCCGTGCCCGCCGCATAAGAGCGCACGCCAGGCCGGCTGGACAGGACATCGTGGTGTATCGAACCCTCCCGAAAATCCCCCCATCCGGCGAGCAGGATGTCATGAGGCAGGTAACGCTGGACGTCGCCCTGCAACCAGTTCAACAAGTCAATATGCCGCCATCCGGTCGCTACGGCCTGACTGATCAACTTCAAATATCCCTCGGCCGCAGAATTTTCGCCTGTGGGCGATATAGGAAACTTCATTTTTCACCACTTCCCGGTTCATTTTTTTCGTTCGTTGACCAACATTGAAGTGGCCGCAATAAAAACTGAACTCATGATGGGGGATGCTCCTGCCTGAACAATAGAAGGATGGCAGACAGTCCATGTAGGAGAGAAAAACGGTGGCCTGTAGGCCATTACCGCGGGTCACGTCGGATAATGCCCTGCAGCGTCTTCACTATTTCCCCGAGCGCGGCCGGTCATGCGCTTGACCTCACCGACTCACCTGCCGGCAAGGGTGGTCTTCCTACGACTTGCAACAGTTTGTCTGTAGCATTTTGCAAATATCAGGCCTTATCGATGCCTCTTCGGATTACGCTAGGCCCTTTGATTTTTCAGCGGGGTGCAAGGGCCAATGAGCAACAGCAGCAAAAAAATGAAACGCAGCATTGAGGTGGATACCTTGCGAGGCATCGCATGCGTGCTGCTCGTGCTTTTTCATGTCGTGGGCGACACACCATCGGTCGGGCTGAGAATTCCGGAGGGACATTGGCTGCAAGTGGTCAATGAAACGCTGGCCTATGTCCGGATGCCGCTCTTTTCCTTCATCTCGGGCTACGTCTACGGCTTTCGTCCCTACCAGGGCAATCCGCTGGGTTTTATCAAAGGAAAAGTTCGGCGGCTTCTGCTGCCCCTGGTCACCGTAGGAACCCTTTTTGCGGTTGTCCAGGCCATCACGCCAGGTGCCAATGCGTCTGTTGACCACTGGTGGCTGCTGCATATCGAACCCGTTGGGCATTTCTGGTTCCTGGAAGCGCTTTTCATTGTCTTTTTGATTGTTCTTTTGCTGGAGCACCTGGGCGCCCTTGCTACCGGGGCCGGCTTCGCAGCAGTCTGGATCGTTAGCGCGATGATGTTTATCTACTTTCATCCGCCCAACTACTTTGCGGCTCGCGGCGCGGTCTACCTCTTGCCATTTTTCCTGGGTGGGCTGGCCTGCAAAAGATTTGAGATCGGGACATCCACCGCACGCCTTCTAGCAGCCGTGGTCTTCATCGGCGCCGCAGTGGTTGCCATGTCATTTCCCCAGATTTCCGAACAGGGAGGCTCCCTGCCCGCCCTCGCGCTCGGCATTTCCGGCGTCTTCCTGCTGCTGAGGAGTGGCTGGCGTTCACAGAATCTTGCCTATATCGGCTCCTTCTCATTTGCAATTTATCTTCTGCATGTTTTTTTTACCGCCGCAAGCCGTATCTTCTTTCACAAGCTCGGGATCACGGACACCTACGTGCTATTGATGCTGGGCGCGGCCTTCGGTGTCGGCGGTCCCATCGTCTCCGCGCTGGTCATCGGCCGGTACCAGGGCCTCAACCTGTGGTTGCTGGGAAGCAATGCAAAAATAAAAGCGACAGCCACCTGACACCTGCCGCCGCGGCGCACTGAACTGCCGCCGCGCCGCCCGCCACGCACCAGCCGGTTGTTGCACACCCCCGCACGCTAAACTGCAATGCACCATGTGGTCACCATGTGGTGCTTCGCAGGGCAGGCTTCGTGCATCCGGCTGGCGGGCACTGGCACACCACAGATACATCGCAGACATCAACAGAGACAACCTCCATGAACATCGTCATCACAGGCGGCGCCGGATTTCTGGGCGCCCGACTCGCCCGCGAGCTTCTCAAGCGTGGCCAGCTTGCGCTGGCCGGCGCCGCACCGCAAACCATTCAGACCATCACACTGGTGGACCGCGCGGCGCCGCCCGCCGATTTGGCGGCAGACCGGCGAATTCGTGCAGTGGTGGGCGACCTGAACCAGCTCCTGGAAGAAAACCCGGCCACAGCTCCCGTCGTACGGCCGGAAGACGCCATCATTTTTCATCTCGCCGCAGCCGTCAGTGGCGAATGCGAGGCTGATTTCGACCTCGGCATGCGCAGCAACCTGGACGCTACGCGGGCGTTGCTCCAAACCTGCCGCGCGCTGAAAACCTCTCCCACCTTTGTATTTGCCAGCTCACTCGCCGTCTTTGGCAATTCGCCGGAACAACCCTTGCCCGCGGTGATTGACGACAGGACGCTGCCCACACCGCAAAACAGCTATGGCATCCAGAAATTCATCGGCGAGCAGCTGGTGGCCGACTACGCCCGCAAAGGCTTCATCCGGGGCCGCAATGTGCGCCTGATGACCGTCAGCGTACGGCCCGGCAGGCCCAATGGCGCAGCATCCAGCTTTCTGAGCGGCATGATCCGCGAACCCTTGGCAGGCGTACGGGCAGCCTGCCCGGTGCCGCCGGAAACAGCCGTGGCCCTGTCTTCGCCAGGCCGCACGATTGACGGGCTGATACGGGCCGCGCAAGCCAGCGATGCCGAATGGGGCGCCCGCACCGCCATCAACCTGCCGGCGCTCAAGACAACGGCCGGCGAGATGGCCGCGGCGCTGGAACGCGTGGCAGGCAAGCAGGTTGCGGCACTGATCGACTGGACGCCGGACCCTGCGGTTGCAAAAATCGTCACCAGCTGGCCCGCCCACATCGATGCCGTGCGCGCCCGCGGACTCGGCTTGCTGCCTGACCCCGACTTTGAAACCATCATTCGTGACTATGTACTCGAAAACCCCAATGGGGTGGCTCTGGCTGAGCGGCCATAATTCAAGTTGTATGATAACTTTTGACCGGCCGGAGGCCCGTCAGAACGACACCCCCACCCCCTCGGAGACGACATGAAACTTTCAAAACTGCTTATCGGTATCACCCTGGCCACGGGGTGTATTGCCGCGCAGGCACAGACCATCCTGAAAATCGGCTACGCGACCACCAAGGAATCCCATTACGGAGTGGGTTCCACCACGTTCTGCGATGAAGTCGAAAAGAACACACAGGGTCGCTACAAATGCCAGCAGTTCCCCAGTTCTGCACTGGGCGGAGAGCGCGAGCAAATCGAAGCGGTGCAACTTGGCACGCAGGATCTTGTGAACACCTCTACCGGCCCTGTGGGCAACTTTGTGCCCGAAGTCAAGATTGTTGACATTCCCTTCCTGTTTCGCGATTACGACCATGCACGCAAGGTCATGGATGGCCCCATCGGCCAGGACATCCTGAGCAAGTTCCCGAGCAAGGGCATCATTGCGCTGGGCTGGACGGAAAACGGTTTTCGCCACATGACCAACAGCAAACGCGACATTGTCAAACCCGCCGATGCCGCCGGCCTGAAGATGCGCACCATGGAGAACAAGGTGCATATGGATGGCTACCGGACTTTCGGCATTTTGCCCACGCCCATGGCCTTCCCTGAGCTGTTCGGCGCGCTGCAGCAAGGTACCGTGGACGGCCAGGAGAATCCCAYCCCCGTGATCCTGTCTTCCAAGTTTTCGCAGGTGCAAAAACACCTGTCGCTGACCGGTCATGTGTATTCCCCGGCCTTGCTGTTGCTGTCCCCAAAAACCTGGAACAAGCTGTCCGACGCAGACAAGAAGGTATTTGTCGAAGCAGCTAAAAAGGCGGGTGCCGCCCAGCGCAAAAAGGTCAATGACGACGAGAACAACGGTATTGCCCAGCTTGAAAAAGAAGGCATGAAAGTCACCAAGACAGTCGACGGCAACGCCTTCCGGGAAGCACTGAAGCCGGCCTACGCGAGCTATGCCAAGGAGTTTGGCGCCGACAATATCAAAAAGATCCAGGACGTACGCTAAGCGTCGAAACCCTGGCGCCGCCCGGCTTTATCCGGGCGGCATTTTTTTGGAAGGCTCCAGCCCGTCGCACCTGGCGATCACCGCCAGCAGAATCAGGCTGAACAATCGAGAACAACAGTGAAGACCTTCGAACGCTATTTCCTCAGCGCCAACCGCTGGGCGCTGATTTTGCTGCTGGCGGCCATGGCCGTCATCATTTTTGTCAACGTGGCATTGCGCTACCTGACCAACCAGTCGATTGAATGGGCCGAAGAAGTCTCCCGGCACATGATGATCTGGCTGACGTTTCTCGGTGCCGGACCGGTACTTCGGTACGGCGGCCACATCGCTGTAGAAAATCTCCAGGATGCGCTGCCCCGGCCATTGGCCATCATCACGCGGGCTGTCGTGGCTGCGCTGCTGTTCGCCTTCTTCGGTTTCATGATCTGGTACGGCTGGCTGTACATGGGCCGCACCATGTTTCAGCTGACGGCGGCCACGCAGATTCCGTTTGCCTATATTTACGCGGCCATGCCGGTTGGCGGCGTGCTGCTGGTCGTGCACTGGTTGCTGATCGTGCGGGTTTATGTGCAGGACCGGCTGTTTGCCGTAGACGCGCATTTTGATGCGACTGCGAGTGCATCCCTATGAACGCCAGCCTGCTGCTGATCATTTCAGCCTGCTTTTTTCTCGCCATTGGCGTACCAGTTGCCTTTGCACTGGGCCTGGCCACCGCAGCCACGCTGATTCTCGCGGAGAACTACCCGCTGTTTGTACTGCTCAAGGAAACCTTTACCGGCGTAGACAGCTTCCCCCTGATGGCTGTGCCGTTTTTTATTCTGGCCGCCGAGTTGATGAGCGGTGGTTCGCTCACAGAGGTACTGCTGCGCTTTGCCGGGCAATTTGTCGGCCACAAGCGAGGCGGCCTGGGTTACACCAACGTGGTGTCGCTGACCTTTTTCTCCGGCATTTCCGGCTCCGCCCTGGCCGATGCCGCGGGGCCAGGCTCCATGCTGATCCGCATGATGGACAAGGCTGGCTATGACCGCTCCTATGCTGCCGCCCTGACAGCCGCGACAGCCATTGTCGGGCCCATCATTCCGCCGTCGATCATCATGATCATCTATGCCCTGCAGGACGATAACGTGTCTGTCGGCGCACTCTTCGTCGCAGGTTTGTTACCCGGCATCCTGATTGCGGTGGCGATGTGCGTTGTCAATTTCCATGTTTCCAAAAAACGCAATTACAAAGGTGACGGCGGCATGCCGCCGTGGCCGGAGGTCTGGCGCACCACCTGGAAGGCAATTCCTGCGCTGCTGCTGCCAGTGCTGATTCTGGGCGGGATGCGGGCCGGCTGGTTCACCCCCACCGAAGCCTCCGTGGTGGCTGTTTTTTACGCGCTGGTCTGCGGCAAATTCGTTTACCGGACACTCGAATGGAAAGCCCTGCCCGACATCCTGGCGCGCTCTGCCCTGCTCACGGCTTCGGTGCTGATCATCATTGGCCTGTCCGCCTCTTTCGCATGGATTCTCACCATCGAGGGCCTGCCGCAACTGATGGCGGACTGGATCATCGGGATGAATCTGTCTCCCTGGATGTTCCTGATCATCGTGAACATCTTTTTGCTGCTGTTTGGCATTTTTATTGAGCCGCTGCCCGGTGTGATGGTGTTGGCGCCGATTCTTGCGCCCGTTGCAGTCAAGCTTGGCATAGATCCCATCCATTTTGCGATGATCGTCATCTACAACCTCACGCTGGGCATGATTACGCCGCCGGTGGGAGGCCTGTTATTTGTCACATCAAACGTATCGCGTGTACCCATGGGCCCGCTGGTGCGGGAATTGATGCCCTTCCTTTGGGCGCACGGTGCGGTGCTGGTGCTGCTGACTTTCCTGCCTGCGCTTAGCACCTGGCTGCCCCATGTGCTGGGCTTCAAATAGCACCTGATAACGCCCCGTCGGGTGCAAATCGCTGAATCCGGCATCCGTTACACTTGAGAGGTCAGGAGAGAGTTTTCACCGCGAAAACCGCCGAAGGCGCACGAACACCATGAAGTTAACTCCCATGGTGCACTGAACGCTCAGGCAAAAGGACTGGCAACCGTTTTCCGGCGTCTGGCGCCGGAAAACGTTCCCTACTGGAGAGAGGCCGCTTTTGAGGCGGCCCACCGAAGGAGCAAGCCTGCATCGCCAGGTGAATCTCTCAGGTAAAGTGGACAGCAGGGGCAGCGCATGACCATGGGTCATGGATTCATGTTTGCCCCGGAGAATGCCTTGTCTAACGCCTCTTCTGCCCCCTCTTCTTCTGCCACCCCTGAGGATCTTCTCAAAACACCGCTGCATGCCTTGCACGCAGAGTTGGGCGCGCGCATGGTGCCATTCGCGGGCTATTCCATGCCGGTGCAGTACCCTGCGGGCCTGATGGTCGAGCACCACCACACACGCCAGGCGGCAGGCCTTTTTGATGTGTCCCACATGGGCCAGTTGCGCCTGGTGGGCCCCGATTCGGCGGCTGCGCTGGAAACCCTGCTGCCCGTCGATGTGGTCGACCTGCCCGCCGGCAAGCAGCGCTATGGCCTGCTGCTCAATGACGACGGCGGCATCATCGATGACCTGATGTTTTTCAACCGCAACATGCACGACAGCGCCGGAGGCGGCGACCTGTTCCTCATTGTGAACGGGGCCTGCAAGGTCGGTGATATCGCGCACATCCAGCAAAAGATCGGCAGCCGGTGCCAAGTCATCCCCATGCCGGAGATGGCGCTGATGGCCCTGCAGGGGCCGCAGGCGGTAACCGCCTTGCAGCGCCTGGCGCCGGGCGTTGAAAAACTGGTGTTCATGACCGGCGGCCGCTTCACGGTGGCGGGCTGCGACTGCTTCCTCACGCGCAGCGGCTACACCGGCGAAGACGGTTTCGAAATCTCGGTGCACGAATCGCAGGCGGAGACGCTGACCAGGGCACTACTGGCCCAGCCCGAAGTCAAGCCTGTTGGGCTGGGCGCGCGAAACTCGCTGCGGCTGGAGGCGGGGCTGTGCCTTTACGGCAATGACATTGACACCGGCACCACGCCGGTGGAAGCGGCACTCAACTGGGCCATCCAGAAGGTCCGGCGCACCGGCGGCGCGCGCGCCGGAGGATTTCCCGGTGCGGAAAAAATTCTGGCGCAGCTGGCCGACCCGGCGACGCTTGCCCGCAAGCGCGTGGGCCTGGTGGCGCTGGAACGCGTGCCTGTGCGCGACCACACCGAACTGCAAAGCACCGCAGGTGCGACCATTGGCACCGTGACCAGCGGCCTGCTCGGCCCCACCATCAACCAGCCGGTGGCCATGGGTTACGTGAGCCCCGAGTTTTCCGCCATCGGCACGCGGGTGAATGCCCTGGTGCGCGGCAAGGCCGTTCCGATGGAAGTGTCGGCCATGCCGTTTGTGCCCAACCACTACTACCGCGGCTGAATGTCCAAGCCTTTGACCGTCGCCCTTCGCCGCCACCTCTTGTTCTATTTTCACGTCAACTTGCTGAATCTTTTTTGCTGAATCTTTTTGTTGAATCCTTTTCACTGAACTTTTGAACTTCTGGAGAACCTCATGACTGTCAAATACACCGAAGACCACGAATGGCTCAAGATTGACGGCGACACCGCCACCGTGGGCATCACGGTTCATGCGCAGGACGCGCTGGGCGATGTGGTGTTTGTCGACCTGCCTGCCGTCGGCGCCACCCTGGCGCAGAAAGAAACTGCCGGCGTAGTCGAATCGGTCAAGGCCGCCGCGGACGTCTACATGCCCGTGAGCGGCGAGGTCGTTGAAGTCAATGAAGCCCTGCGCAACGATCCGTCGCTGGCCAACAGCGACCCGCTGGGCGCCGGCTGGTTCTTCAAAATCAAACTGTCCGACGCCTCGCAGCTGGACGCCCTGATGGACGAAACCAGCTACACCCAGTTTTCCGCAGCCTGATTTTTGAAACCGCCTGACACGGAACTCCCGATATGTTGATGCAATCCGCCAAGCCGCTGGGCGAGCTTGAAAACCCCTCTGAATTCATCGCACGCCACATCGGCATTGATGAGGCCGACGAAGTGCACATGCTCAGTGTGGTGGGCTCAGCTTCGCGCCGCGACCTGATAGACGGGATTGTTCCGCGCTCGATCGCACGCCGCAGCGCGATGGCCATTCCACCGCCGGTGAGTGAGGCGGCAGCCCTCAAGCAGCTCAAGGCGATTGCCGCGAAAAACCAGGTGTTCAAAAACTTCATCGGCCAGGGCTACTACGGCACGTACACACCGGGCGTGATCCTGCGCAACATCCTGGAAAACCCCGCCTGGTACACGGCCTACACGCCCTACCAGGCCGAGATTTCGCAAGGCCGCATGGAGGCGCTGATCAACTTCCAGACCATGGTGTGCGACCTGACGGGCATGCCCATTGCCAATGCCTCCATGCTTGACGAAGCGACAGCTGCCGCCGAGGCCATGACGCTGGCCAGGCGCAGTGTGAAAAGCAAGAGCAATGTCTTCATTGTTGCGGGCGACTGCCATCCGCAAACGATTGAAGTCATCCAGACCCGCGCGAAACCGCTGGGCATTGAAATCAAGGTCAGCACCGCAGTGGCTACCGTGCCGCAACTCATGGCCGAAGGCAATTACTTCGGCGTGCTGGTCCAGTACCCGGCTACCACCGGCAGCATCCACGACCTGCGCCCGCTGGCCGGCCAGGCACATGTGGATGGCGCCGCACTGTGCGTGGCCGCCGACCTGCTCGCACTGACCCTGCTCGCGCCGCCCGGCGAATGGGACGCCGACATTGTGCTGGGCAACACCCAGCGCTTCGGTATGCCCATGGGCAATGGCGGGCCGCACGCCGCCTACCTCGCCTGTCGCGAAGAGTTCAAGCGTTCGCTGCCCGGCCGCCTGGTAGGCGTGAGTGTCGACGTCCATGGCAACCCCACCTACCGACTGGCGCTGCAGACGCGCGAGCAGCACATCCGCCGCGAAAAAGCCACCTCCAACATCTGCACCGCCCAGGTGCTGCCTGCCGTGGTTGCCAGCATGTATGCGGTCTACCACGGCCCCCAGGGCCTCAAGCGCATCGCGGAGCGCGTGGCCGCCTACACCGCCATCTTTGTGCGCGGCCTGCAGGAACTCGGCTATGAAATCACCAACGGCGGCGCCTTTGACTCCGTCACCGTCAAGACCGGCGACGCTACCAATTTGATAGCTGAGCGCGCCCGTCAATCAGGGGCCAACCTGCGGTGTCGCCTGAACAATCACCTGGGCGTGTCGCTGGACGAAACCACCAGCCGCACGGACATCGAACTGCTCTGGTCCTTCTTTGCCCAGCCCGGGCAGACGGTGCCCGTGGTCAGCGCCTTTGAAAAAGGCATCGAGTCCCTGATCCCGGCCGACCTGCGCCGCACCAGCGCCTTCCTGACCCACCCGGTGTTCAACACCCACCACTCCGAAACCGGCATGCTGCGCTACATCCGCATGCTCAGCGACAAGGACCTGGCGCTGGACCGCAGCATGATCCCGCTGGGCAGCTGCACCATGAAGCTCAACGCCACCAGCGAGATGATTCCCATCACCTGGCCCGAGTTCGCCAACATCCACCCTTTTGCCCCCCAGGAGCAACTGCAGGGCTATGCCGAACTCGACCAGGAGTTGCGCGACTGGCTCTGCCAGGCCACCGGTTATGCGGGCATCAGCCTGCAGCCCAATGCGGGTTCACAGGGCGAATACGCCGGCCTGCTGGTGATCAAGGCCTACCATGAAGCACAGGGACAGGGCCACCGCAACATCTGCCTGATTCCGTCATCGGCCCATGGCACCAACCCGGCCAGCGCGCAGATGGTGGGCATGACCGTCGTCGTCACCGCCTGTGACGCGCAGGGCAATGTGGACATGGCCGACCTCCAGGCCAAGTGCGAAAAACACAGCGCCAACCTGGCCTGCGTGATGATCACCTACCCCAGCACACATGGCGTGTTTGAAACCCATGTCAAGGAACTTTGCCAGCTGGTGCATTCACACGGCGGGCGCGTGTACGTCGACGGCGCCAACATGAATGCGCTGGTCGGCGTAGCCGCCCCGGGCGAGTTTGGCGGCGACGTGAGCCACCTCAACCTGCACAAGACTTTCTGCATTCCGCACGGCGGCGGCGGGCCGGGCGTGGGCCCGGTGTGCGTGGTGGCCGACCTGGTGCCTTACCTGCCCGGCCATGCCACAGCCGGATATGCAGGAGGCGGCCGAGCCTTCGGAGAGGGCGCCAGCTTTTCCGCCGGGCCGCCCCAAGGAAAAGAAGCCCCCTCGGGGGGCAGCGTATTACACGGAGTGAAAAGCGTGGGGGCCATTTCCGCGGCCCCCCTGGGCAATGCGGCCGTGCTGCCCATCAGCTGGATGTACTGCCGCATGATGGGCCCCGAGGGGCTGACGCGTGCCACCGAAATCGCCATCCTGAGCGCCAACTACATCAGTTCGCGCCTGAAAGACCACTACCCGACGCTGTATTCCAGCGAGAACGGCCACGTCGCGCACGAGTGCATCCTGGACCTGCGCCCGCTTAAGGACAGCAGCGGCGTCACCGCCGAAGACGTGGCCAAGCGGCTGATCGACTACGGCTTTCACGCGCCAACGCTGAGCTTTCCGGTCGCCGGCACGCTGATGGTGGAGCCCACCGAAAGCGAAACGCTGGACGAACTGGACCGCTTCATCGACGCGATGATCGCCATTCGGCAGGAAATCCGCCGCATCGAAAAAGGCGAGTGGCCGCAGGACGACAACCCGCTGAAGGCCGCGCCGCATACGGCGGTAAGCCTGCTCAAGGGCGAATGGAATCATGCCTACACACGCGATGTGGGGGCCGCCATACTCAGCAAGACCCAGCACGCCAAATACTGGCCGCCGGTGGGCCGCGTCGACAACGTCTACGGTGACCGCAACCTGTTTTGCAGTTGCGTGCCCGTGAGCGACTACGCCTGAAACAAACCAGGGAATTTTTCAAGGTTTACTGCCGTTTACTGCCTTTCACTGCCGCTTCGCCCTGCATGGATTCGCAGACACTCCTGGTCGTGATGGGTGCCGCACTTGCCGGCTTTGTGCAGGGCCTTTCAGGCTTCGGCTTTGGCCTGGTCGCCATGTCTGTCTGGGCCTGGACGATTGATCCGCGGCTTGCCGCCGCCATGCGGTCTTTGGCGCCCTGACTGGGCAGCTGGTGGCCGCCGCCACGGTGCGCCGTGGTTTTGATCTGCGGCGGCTCGCCCCCTTTGTGGCCGGCGGACTGATCGGCATTCCCGCCGGACTGCTGGTGCTGCCCTTGATGGACGTGCACATGTTCAAGGCCTTTCTGGGCATGCTGCTCATGCTCTGGTGCCCTGCCATGCTGATGGCAGGGCAACTGCCCCGCATCACCGCGGGCGGGCGTCTCGGCGACGGGCTGGCGGGCGGTGTAGGCGGCATGATGAGTGCGATGGGTGGTTTTTCGGGTGTCATTCCCACGCTCTGGTGCACACTGCGCGGCTATGACAAGCACGCCCAGCGCGCCATCATTCAAAACTTCAATCTGGCCGTGCTGATGGTCACCATGGCCACCTACATCGCCACCGGCATCGTGACCCGCGAAACCGTCCCCATGCTGGCCATCGTGGCACCGGCGATGCTGCTGCCTTCACTCATCGGCGCCCGGGTCTACATTGGCATCAGCGAAGTAACATTCCGCAAGATCATCTTGAGCCTGCTGACCGCCTCGGGTGCAGCCCTGCTGGGCTCCTCGCTGCCACAGCTGCTCGGCCGTGCCAGCTGATGCGGCGGCTGTAACTTCGCCGTTACAGGGTATTGCACCGACCCGGAGATAATGCGGCCGACTGCTTCCGCAAGCGTTCTCCGTTTTGCCTGTTTCAACCTTACCCCCGCCACCATCCGTCACCGTCCGCCACCATTTATGACCACCCCCATGAACATCATGAAATCCGTTCCAGCCCTGCTAGCCTCCTGCGCTCTGGCCACCAGCGTGCTGGCCGCAGCACCCGCCGAAACGCTGCCCACGGGCGTGAAAGTTGTGCACAGCGTGGACGGCACCGGGGCGCAGCCCAAGGCCTCGGACACGGTCAAGGTGCACTACCGCGGAACGCTCGCCGACGGCAAGGAATTCGACAGCTCCTACAAGCGGGGAAAACCCGCAACCTTTCCCCTCAGCCGCGTCGTGCCGTGCTGGACGGAAGGCCTGCAGAAGATCAAGGTCGGCGGCAAGGCCACGCTGACCTGCCCGCCCGCCACGGCGTATGGCGAGCGCGGCGCCGGCGGTGTGGTGCCGCCCAATGCCACGCTGACATTCGACGTCGAACTGCTGGCTATCGAGAACTAAGCAGCGCCCGCACGGGCGCGGCCGCACGCCACCGCTTACGGCGCCTCGCCGAGCGCCGCCAGCAGCGCCTGGTTAAAGGCATCTGCCCGTTCAAACTGAACCCAGTGGCCGGCGGCATCAATGAGCGTCAGGGTCCGGAAATCTCGGGCTTGCCGCACGGCCGCCGCCAACGCATCCAGCTTGCCCCGGTACAGGGCATCTTCACTGCCGTAAATGGCATGCACCGGGCAGCGCACCTGCTCCAGTGAACGCGCCAGCACGCCGGTACGCGACAGGCTGCGCCCTTTCATCCGGTCGCGCAGCACATTGGCCACATGCAGGCGAAGCGCCAGCTCGGTGATCGCCTCCGGGTGGTACAGCATCAGCGCCGCCAGATTGCCGCGGTGAATGGCATCGCGCTGGGCCGGGTCGGTCAGGTGCCGCCAGGAGTTGAGCTGGATCGGCTTCACGGGTGCGATGCCCAAACCGGGTGCGCCCACCAGCACCACACGGTCGGCCCGCACCGGAAACTGCGCCGCCAGAAATCCAGCCACCATGCCGCCAAAAGAAAAACCCACCAGGTCACAGGCCTCGTCACCGAGCAGCAACCCCAGCCCCTGCTCAACCGGCCCGGGCACGGCATCGGCGTCCGTTCCCTGTGCCGGTGCGGCTGAATCGCCAAAGCCGGGCAGGTCCGGCACATAGACCCGGCGCCCCGACTCGACCAGGGGAAGAATGTTGTGCAGCCAGTGCGTCCAGCTGCCGCTGCCGCCATGAAGAAGCACCACGGGCGCCAGGGCCCGGTTGCCACCCGCCTCGCCCCAGACATGCCAGACCATGCTGCCCACCCCGCAGGGCGTTTCCCTGCGGACCGCTGTTTTTAAAAGCGCTTGTGCTTCGGAGGGAACTTGGACTTGAACCTGTATCGAAAGAGTCATTCAGCGTTTATACCTTGCCCTGCTCCTCGATGTCGACGTGAAACAGGACCCCTCAGCTTTCGATCACGACCGGGGGACCGAGACGGTAGCGATTCAGAATCTCCATGTCCGGGTCGAGCCCCAGGCCCGGCCCAGGCGGCACGGACAGTCGGCCCTGGCGAGCGCGCACGGCGTCGTGATACGGACTGGCTTGCAGGTCGCCGAAGAAGAGCTCGAAGGCAAGCTCCGGCGCGAAGGCCGCCGCGAGGTGAAGCGACGCCAGAAAGCCCGGGCCGAAGTAGAAACAGTGCGGGACGTAATCGATGCCATGCGCGCGCGCCAGGATCGCAGCCTGTGCCACCGCCTCAATGCCGCCGAACTTGATGACGCTGGGCTGGCAGATGTCGACCGACCCAGCCCGCAGCATCGCGGCCAATTCGTGTACACCGGCAACGTTCTCTCCCGCGGCGATCGGAATCGTCGTCGCGGCGCGTACACGCGCCAGGCCGGCGTAGTCCTCCGGCGGCCACACGGGTTCTTCCAGCCAGGCCAGACGCGATGCCTCGAGCGCGCGGGCACGCTCGATCGACTGGGACACGCTCCACGGACAGTTGGTGTCGAGCGCAAGCCATACCGATTCACCGCAAGCGGCGCGCGCCGCGCGTACCGTGTCCAGGCGGACTTCGTGCAGCTTGATGTGGCGAAACCCCTGCGCCAAGGCGCGATCAACGGCCGATGCGACCAACTCAGGTTCCGCATAGCGCAGCAGGCTCGCGTAAGCAGTCAACTCACGCGGCGCGCCTCCCAGCAGCGATGCGATCGGCAACGACGCAAGCTTGCCGGCGATGTCCCATAGCGCAATCTCGATGGCCGAAAGCGCGTACACCACCGGACCCGTTCGACCATGGATATGGAAACGGTGGAACATCTCCGTCATCAATCGCGACCGGTCGGAAACATCGCGCCCGATGAACGCAGGGCCAACGAGCGTCGTCAAGGCCGCGCTGGTGGTCGGGCAGGCAACGTGCCCCCATCCCTCGCCCCAGCCATCGACGCCCGCATCAGTGCGAACGCGCACGAACAGGGAGTCCACTGAAGTCCAGTTCATCCCGGCAAACGCCGTCGGTGCCGCCCCCATGTCGAACGGCACACGGATGGGGTGGAGCTCGATTCGAGTGATCTTCATGGCCGCAACTCCTCAATGCTGTCGGCGGATATGGTGACCTGCCCTTGGCCATTTGGCAACTCGTTTTTTGGGGTTTGGGCCTGCTGCCATTGAGAGCTCCAACCGGCGGTCACATCCATTCGCCGAACTGCTTGGCCGGCTTGAACCTGGCTGGATTTGCGAACTGTTTGACGATCACTCCGCACGGGGCCACGCCTTGCCTGGCGCCTCTACGCCTCTATGTCGCTACGCCGCCAGCTGCTGCAGCCACTGCATGGCGCCCGTCAATTCGTCCTGCGTGATCTCGTGGGCGTTGGGAAACTCGGTATAGCGCAGTGTGAGCGGCAGCTTTTGCACCTGATGGCGAATCGCCTGGGCATGGGCGATGGGCAGCACCTGGTCCCGGGTTCCACCGCTGACCCATAGCTGCTTGCCCTGCAGCAGCGCCTCAGGTGCCACGAACGGCCGTACTTCATCCAGCAGGCGGCTGTGCAGCACCATGGCGCCGTGCACGAGTTGAGGCTGGGTCAGCAGCAGCGAGAGCGACATGATGCCGCCCTGGCTGAAACCACCCACAATCACGCGTTCGGGCGGCACGCCCAATTGCCGCGACAGACCCGCAAGGGTGTCGGCCACCAGCCGGCGACTGGCGGCCTCCTGCGCCTGATGGATGACACGCTGGCCCTGCGGTGAAACGCCAAACTGAAACCAGGCATACGAACCGTGCCCCACCACATTCGGTGCGCGCAGGCTGACCACATGAAAGTTGGCCGGGACATGGGATGCCAGGCCGAACAGGTCTTCTTCATTGCTGCCCACGCCGTGCAGCAGCACCAGCAGCCACGGGCTGGCGGTTCCGGTCGCCGCATCACGCTTCAAAAAAGACAGCGGAACACTGCCAGATTCATTGGATTTCACGTTGTTTTCCGTCATATAAAAATTCTTCCTTTCGACAATGGCTCGGGTCTTCAGGCAGGCTGCGCTGATGCCAGCGCAAACGAATCCATCGCGAGGATGCCGTACATCACCTCGCGGCTCAGGTAGTCGGCCTGCACCGCTTCCTCGTCGCCCCAACCAGCGGCCCCCAGCGCAAAAAATATCGGCAAAAAATGATCTTCACTCGGGTGCGCCCGTTGCGCATGCGGAGCCTGGCGGCGGTAGTCGAGCAGTGCGGCCTTGTCTCCGCGCACGACGGCCGACTCCACCCAGCGGCTGAACTCGACCACATACGGCGACGGCTCGCGCTCACCCCCAAAAAACTCGCGCAGGTTGTGCGTCATGCTGCCCGAGCCAATGACCAGCACACCTTTGGCCCGGAGACTGCGCAGCGCACGGCCCATGGCCAGCACCTGGACCGGGCCGTAACCCAGCGGCAAGGCCACTTGCACCACCGGTACATTCGCCTTCGGGAAGAGATGCATCAGCGGCACCCAGGCGCCATGGTCCATCGGGCGCTCCGCATCACTGTCGGCGGCCATGCCGGCGCCCAGCAGCAGTTCCAGGACCTCGGCAGCCAATGCCGGGCTGCCCGGGGCGGGGTATTGCAGTTCGTACAGCGCAGGCGGAAAACCGCCAAAGTCATG
This sequence comes from Polaromonas sp. P4_F9, assembly GCF_056401235.1. NCBI lineage: Bacteria > Pseudomonadati > Pseudomonadota > Betaproteobacteria > Burkholderiales > Comamonadaceae > Polaromonas > Polaromonas sp. P4_F9. Next base: position 37,228 of record NZ_JBFUJT010000021.1, read on the forward strand.
CCACGTGGCAGGGGCCGGGTTGGCCATGACCGCCGGGGTGCGCGCCATCCAATGCGGCGACATGATGACGATGCCGCGCAAATCGCCAGGCGCCTGCGCCAGTGCTGCGCCCCAGCGTGTCAGCGCGGGGCCGGTGCTGCCGGCTTCAATGGCGAACAGCGGTGCGCCGTGGGATAGAAACAGGGCTGGAAGTGTTGATGCCCGCATGACGAAATCCTTTCCAAAGATTACTGATACTGTAGTTATCCATAAATGAAAGATAAATATCGTAAATCTTGATTCATTGACTCTGAATAATTGACAATAAATGGTCAGAACAACACTCTGACCTTACTTGAACCCCCACTCGGCTCACTCGCCGTTGAAAAGCGAAAACGCACACCATGGACCAGCTCCGCCAGATTGAAACCTTTGTTGCCGTGGTGCAAAACGGCAGCTTTGTCAAAGCCGCCGAGAAGCTGGGCGACTCCAAGGCTGCGGTGTCGCGCCTGGTGCTGGAACTCGAGGCCCGGCTAGACACGCGGCTCCTGAATCGCACCACACGCAAACAGTCGCTGACCGAATCGGGGGCCGATTATTTTGAGCGCTGCCGCAAAATCCTGGATGACCTGGCCGAAGCCAACCAGGCCGCCAGCGCCAGTACCGCCCGGCCGGTGGGCCGGCTGCGCATCAACGCGCCGGTCAGTTTTGGCAACCTGCATCTGGCGCCGCTGTGGGGCGGTTTTCTGCAGCGACACCCCGACGTGACGCTGGACGTCACGCTCTCCGACCGCCAGGTCGATCTCGTGGAGGACGGCTACGACCTGGCCATCCGTATCGCCCGCCTGGCCAACTCCAGCCTCATCTCGCGCCAGCTCGCCAGCACCCGGCTGGTGCTGTGCGCCTCGCCCGCCTACCTGAAACGGCAAGCCCGGCTGCGCACCATTGAAGACATTGCCGCGCATCCGGTCATCGCCTACAGCTATTGGTCAGGCGGCGACAGCTGGGCGTTCGAGGGGCCGGAGGGCCCTGTCGAGGTGGTCACCCAGGCACGCCTGCGCAGCAACTCCGGCGACACCTGCCTGGCCGCGGCGCTGGCGGGCCAGGGCCTGATCCTGCAACCCACCTTCATCGTCGGACCCGACCTCAAGGCGGGCCGGCTGGTCGAAGTGCTGCCGCACTACCGCGCAACCACCCTCGCCATCCATGCGGTGTACCCGAGCCGGCAGCACCTGTCCGTCAAGGTGCGGCGCATGGTGGAGTACCTGGCGGGCGCATTCAAAAAACCTGATTGGGAATGAACCCGGCAGCCTGGCGGCGCCAGGTGCCGGCCAGGGCTCCCGGCTCAATCATTCATTGACCTTGCCACGCAGGTTCTTGATCTCCGAGCGTTGGCTTTTACCGGCCAGACGCCGCTGCTTCGAGCCGTAGGTCGGCTTGGTAGCGCGTCGGGGTTTGGGTGGCGATGACACGCTGTCCACCACTTCCTGCAAGCGCATCAAGGCGTCGCTCCGGTTCATCTCCTGCGTGCGGTGCTGCTGCGCCTTCAGGACAAACACGCCCTCCTGGGTGATGCGGCTGTCGCTCAGCGCCAGCAGGCGGCCCTTGACCTCACCGGGGAGTGAAGACGCTGCAATGTCAAAGCGCAAATGCACCGCGCTGGACACCTTGTTGACGTTTTGCCCGCCCGCGCCCTGGGCGCGGATCGCGCTGAAGTCCACCTCGCGCTCATCAACCAGAAATTTCGGGGTCGGCATAAGTCAACGCTGAGCGAGGTTCAAGCTGGAAACGGCAATTGGATGGGCCCACATCCGGTGATTATCGGGCCTGCCTCGCTGGCATCACACTGGCAGCACGCCTGCATCACGCAAGACGGCTACTTCACACCGTCAAAAAAACTTTCCAGCAAACGGGCAAACGCTTCGGGTTGCTCCACGGCGCTGAGGTGGGCAGCCTCCAGCGTACGCAATTGCGCGCCGGGGATGCTGTCCGCAATGGCCTGCGACATGGCCACCGGCGTGGCCTCGTCACGTGTGCCCGCGATCACGAGCGCCGGGCATTCGATGCGGCGATTGCTGGCACGAAAGTCAATGGATGCCACCGCCTCGCAACTGGCGGCATAGGCGGCGGCGTCGGTCTTTTCCAGCTGGTGGCGCAGGTCCGCCACGCGCTGCGCGCCGCCTCCGGCAAGGTCCGCCCTGAATTCCGGTGTGAACCAGCGCTGCATGGCACCGTCGGCGATGGCTGCGACGCCCTGGGCGAACACAGTCTGGACCCGTGCCTGCCACAAGGCCTTGGCCGCATCGTCGTACCAGCTGGCCGCGTTGGCGATGACAATGCTTTTGAGCAGCTGCGGCTGGCTGGCAGCGAGCGCCTGCGCCGTCATGCCGCCCATGCTCAGGCCGACAAAATGCACCGGGCCTGCCGCCTGTTCGCGGATCAGGCCGGCGGCGTCTTCTGCCAGCAGGTCCATGCTGTAGGGCCCGGCAGGCGCTTGCGACTGGCCGTGCCCCCGGTGGTCATAGCGCAGCACCGTGTAGCGGTTTTTCAGCAGCGCGGTCACGCCATCCCACATGCTAATGTCGCAACCGAGGGCATGGCTCAACACCACCACCGGTCCCTGGCCCTCTTTCGTCCAGTGCAAAACAGTTTTTTTCATTGTCTGGGGTGTCCTCAGGGTGTGGCGGCCAGCAGGCCTTTTTCGCGCAGGATATCGCCGGCGACCGCGAACGCATGGTTGGCCGCAGGCACACCGCAGTAAATCGCCGCCTGCAGGATAACCTCCTTGATGTCTTCGGGCGTCAGCCGGGAGTCCGGCGGGCCGTCCAGGCCGGCGCGAACGTGCATGGCGAATTCCTCAAAGGCCTTCAGCGCAATCATGGTGGACAGCACCATGAGGCGCCGCGTCTTGTCACCAAATGCGGGGCGCCCCCAGATTTCGTGCCACGCATAACGCGTGATCAGGGCCTGGAATTCTCCGTTGAAGGCGTTGCTGTTGGCAATGGATTTGTCTACCCAGGCATCGCCCAGCACCCTGCGGCGATTGACCATGCCCTTGTCGTAATCATTCTTGGAGTCACTCGTGCTCATGGCATCACTTTCGTTCTGTTGGTATCTGGATATCTGCTGGTTTCGAGGAGTTCAGCGCGGCCAGCGCCTGGGTATGGGCCAGGACCTGGGCATGCGTCAGCTCCGCCGCATGCTGGGCCAGGCCGGGACTGAACCACTCGTCTGCAGCCTCGGCGGGCAGCACCGCCCGCAAGGCGTCCAGGTTGGCCCGCATGCGCTGCGTATCCACCTGCAGGCCCGGCAGCGCCTGGGCCATCGCGCGGGCAGAACCGTGCGCCGACATCAGCAGGCCCGGCCATTCAGCCAGCTCGGCCTGCCAATTGCCAAGGGCACGCTCGTGCTCCTGCGGCATGGCGGCCAGCAACGCGGCCACCCGTTGCGGTGCCCGCTGCGCCGCAGCCAGCGCCACCATGCAGGCAACCGGATTGCGCTTGTGCGGCATGGCCGACGAACCTCCGCGCCCCGGCTCGGTCGGCTCGGCCACCTCGCCCACTTCATACTGGCCCATCAGGGCAATGTCTTTGGCTATCTTGCCGAGACTGCCCACCAGCAGCCCCAACTCGCAACCGAGCGCGACCCACTCGTCGCGCTGCGTGTGCCATGCGCAGGAAGGCGCCCTCAGTTTCAGCTCGCTCGCCATGTGCGCAATGACCTGCGGCCCCAGGTTCTTTCCTGCTTTCTGCATCTGGGCGAGCGTGCCCACCGCGCCGCCCAGCTGCACGCTCAGGGCATTGCCGGCTATCGCCTGCAGGCGCTGCAGGCTGCGTACCAGCGGTGCAGCCCATCCGGCACATTTCAGGCCAAAACTGGTGACCGACGCCGGCTGCATCAGTGTGCGCGCCAGCACAGGATCGGCGGCATGGCGCCCGGCCAGGGCCAGCAACGCCGCCACCGCCTTGTGGACATCGGCTTCGATCAGGTTCAGCGCATTGCGCGTCACCAGTGCCAGCGCGGTATCGATCACGTCCTGGGAGGTAGAGCCAAAGTGGACAAAACCGGCGGCCTCCTTGTTGAAGAGGCCCACCGTTTCCTTCAGGCTCTTGACCAGCGGAATCGCAATGCTACCGGCGCGCCCGCTTTCGCGCACGATCTTGGCCACATCAAACAACTCGACCTTGCAAGTCCCGCTGATGGACTGGGCCACGGCCTCGGGAATCAGCCCGACCCTGGCCTGCGCGCGCGCCAGCGAGCCCTCAAAGCGCAACATGGCGTCCAGAAAATTGCGTTCACTGAACGCCTCCAGGATTTCGGACGTGGATAAAAAACCTTCAAAAATGCTGCTCATGCGATGGGTTTCTTTTCAAAAGGCGATGACGGTTGCTTTTCCGCTGGGCCGCCCCAAGGAAAAATACCCCCCATAGGGAAGGAAAGGGGCAGCCCGCCGCAGGCTCGAAGTGACAAGCGTGGGCGCATCATCGCTTCAGGCGGATCTGGTTGGGCAAGGGCACGGAGCGCCGCAAGACGTCCTCGCCCAGCCACAAGGCCGAACGCCAGGCGCGTTGGGCCACGGTGGGCAAAGGCATTTGCTGGTAGTCGTCATTGAAGACCTCGAAACTGTAGTCACCGCGGTAACCCAGACCGTGGAGTTTGGTCACCAGCGTGGCGAGTGCTTCGCTGTGCACGCCTTCCCCGGGAAACACGCGAAAATGCCGGGCCGTGGCAATGCGTTCCTCGACCGACTTGATCTCGGTCCACATGAAGTCGGCCAGCTGCACCAGGAATATCTTGTCGGGATCCAGCATGTCCAGTTCGTCCAGCGAGGTCTTGGTCGCAAACATGTGGAAGGAGTCAAATCCCAGGCCGAGGTTGGGCATGTCAGCCTCGCAAATGATGTCCCAGGCCTGCGGGAATTCATTGACGACGCGCCCCCACGACAAGGCTTCATAGGCTATGCGGATATTCATGGGAATCGCCAGCATGGCCAGTTTGCGCAAGTCCTTGACCAGTGCCGCGGTGTCGTCCGTGGCATGCACGGACGTGGATGAACAGATCAGCAACAGCCGGCAGTCCAATGCGTGGCACATCTCCAGCATCGATTTGGCAATGTCGACTTTGTAATCGTGCAGATGGCCCGACAGGCCCTCAAAATCGCGCAGCACCTGAAAGCCGGTCACGCGCAGGCCGCTGGTACGCACCGCAGCAATCGCGGCGTCAAGGCCGTCGGGGTGGCCCACCAGGTCCCTGGCGGCCAGCATGATCTGGGTGAACCCTGCTTCCCGGACAGCCTTCAGCTTGGCCTCGAGCGGGCCGGCCAGCGAGATGGTGTCCATCCCGAAATCGTCTATGTTTCCGCTGTAGTGACTCATGATCTTCAACCGCGCTCGTCGTGTACCAGCTCAAAGCTCACACTGCCCAGCCAGGTTTTGGTCAGCGCGCCGCGGTCCTCGGTGTGAACGCCGCGCGACTCGACAAATTCCACGCCGCGTTTGCCTAGCTCGGCCACCGCCTGCAACACGTCGGCGGTGCCCAGGCCGATGCGCTGCAGTCCCTCGTCGCCCTCCACATCCAGCACGCTGGCTTCGGGCTCGATCAACTGAAGGTAAAAGCGGGATGACGGCGGGCATGGGCTGCGCAGGATCCGCCCCTTGGGCAGGATGCCGAAGCGTTCCTCGGCGGGCAACTCGGTGAAGCCGAACAGCTCGCGATAAAACTCCGCCCAGTCTTCGGTGCGGTCATTGCCGATGTACTGCACGATGCCGAAAAAATGCAGACCGGCCACGGCAGGTGGATGCGGGTCCACCGTGGGAATCGGCACGAAGTCCACGTCATAGATGGAAAACTTGTCGTAGCGGTCCACAAAATAGATGCGGCTCTTGCCCACGCCGTGGATGGCGGGAATGTTCAGCTCCATGACTTCCACGCGTGAGGGCACGGCCCAGGCGCCGCGCTCCAGCGCCCGGCGATAAGCCTCTGCGGCGTCGCGCACGCGCACGGCCACGGCCGCAATCACCGGCTTGTCGGTCGGTGCCGCGCCGTCAGGCATGGCCGGAATATGGGCATTGACGATCACATTGATACCGCCCTGCCGGTACAGCAGCACCTCGCGTGAACGGTGGCGTGCGATGGGGCGAAAGCCCATCATTTCCAGCACCTGCCCCAGCGCCTGCGGCTTGGCGGTGGTGTATTCGATGAATTCAATGCCGTCCAGTCCGAGCGGGTTGACGGCGTCAAGAATGGATTCCCGGTCAGTGCTTGCCGCCTGGAGGTGGGTACTCATGGTGTTCTCCGGTTGAGTTCAGGAATGATCAGGACATCAAAGCGGCTGGTTTGCCGGAAAAGCGGATTCGACCGTCACACCAGGCACATGCCCGCCGCCCAGAAAGAGCCGCTCGATATTCGGATCGGCCAGCAACTCGGAAGCTTTTTTGTGCAGCACCAGCTGGCCCGACTCCAGCGCAATCGCGTCATCCGCTATTTTGAGGGCGCTCTTGACATTTTGTTCCACCATCAGCACCGTGGTTCCCTGCGAGGCCAGTTTTTGCAGCAGCTTGAACACATCCTGCACCACTATCGGCGACAAGCCGATGGAAGGCTCGTCAATCAGCAGCACCTTGGGGCGCAGCAACAGGGCACGGCCCACCTCCAGCTGCTTTTGCTCGCCGCCGGACAGGGCCGAGGCCTGGGAGTGCAGGCGCTCCTTCACGCGCGGGAAGAACTCCAGCACCTCGGGAATCCGCTCATGCGTGGTCTTGGTACCCAGGGTAATGCCGCCGAGCTCCAGGTTCTGCCAGACCGTGAGCTGGCCAAACAGGTTGCGCCCCTGCGGTACAAAGGCAATGCCCTTGGCCAACAGCTCTTTCTGGCTGGCCCCGGAGATGTCCACGCCATCGAGCAGGATGCGACCCTGGCGCGGCTTGAGCAGACCGAACAGGGTTTTCAGCACGGTGGACTTGCCCGCGCCATTGGGGCCCAGCAGCAAGGTGATGGAGCCGCGCCTGACCTTGAACGACAGGTTGTTCAGGATCATGAAGTCCTTGTAACCGGCCACCACGTCGTCGAATTCAATACAAATGTCGCTTGTCATTTCTACACTCCGTGAAATCGCAATCCAATCTCTTTATCAGCAACGGCGCGGAACCGGCTTAGCCGGGCCGCAGCGGTTGCCCCCTCGAGGGGGGATCCGGCTACACGCAGTGAGCCGAGACAGGGGGGAACAAAAACACATCGGGCCGCAGCGGTTGTCCCCCGAGGGGGATTCCGGCTACACGAAGTGAGCCGAGACAGGGGGCTAATTCCCCAAATACGCATCAAGCACCTCTTTGTTGCCCCGAATTTCAGCCGGTGTGCCAATCGCCAGCACTCGCCCCTCCACCATCACCATGATGCGGTGGCACAAATCCATCACGAAATCCATGTTGTGCTCAATCACCACAAACGATCCCTTGCGCCCGAACTTCGGGTTCTGGTTCAACTCCTTGAGCAGGGTCGAGATGCCGCCCACCAGGCTGGGGTTGACACCGGCGCAGGGCTCGTCGAGCAGCACGAGGTCGGGCTCGGCCATGAAGGCCATGGCAATGTCCACCAGCTTTTGCTGACCGTAGCTCAGCGTGCCGGCCGGCTTGTCGGCGACATGGCGGATGCGGAACTGGTCGATCAGCGCGTCGGCCTTCGCGCCCAGCCCCGAGTCGCCGGGGGCAAACATGCGGCTGAGCATGCTGCCTTTGTGCTCCTGCGCGGCCACGATCAGGTTGTCGCGCACCGTCATCTTGCCAAACACCTGCAGGGTCTGGAAGGTGCGGCCCACGCCGCGCCGGCTCAACTCCAGCGGTGACAAACCCGTGATGTTTTTGCCGTTGAGCTCGATGGCGCCGGTGTCCGGGCTGATCTGGCCCAGCACGCTGTTGAACATGGTGGTCTTGCCCGAGCCGTTGGGCCCGATCACGCCAAAGATCTCGCCCGGCATGACTTCAAACGACACACCGCCTACCGCCTGGATGGCGCCGTAGGATTTCCTGAGGTCGGTGACTTTCAGCAGAGGGCTCATCATGATGCTGCTCCCACCCGCTTGGTGGCCGCCATGCCCGCTGCAATTTTGCGGGCTGCCGAGGCATCACGCGCGGCGCGCCGGTCCCGGATGCGGTCCGGAATGCTGAGCAAACCGTCGGGCAGCCAGACCATCAGCACCACCACCGCGGCGCCAAACATGGGCAAATACCAGTTGGCCACGCCCGGTACGTCGCGCAGCCACTCCGGCAGCACCACACCGACGGCAGCACCGACGATGGGGCCGAGGAAATAACCGGCACCGCCGACGACGACCATCAGGTACATCATGATGGAAGCACCCACCGCGAACGGTGCGGGCTCAATGAACTGCACCAGCGAGGCAAACAGCGCGCCCGCAATACCGGCGTATACCGCACCGATGGCGAAACTCAGCAGCGTGTAGTTGCGAATGTCGACCCCCAGGCTTTCGGCCCGTATCGGGTTGTCGCGCAGGGCCCTGAAGGCTTTGCCCCAGGGTGAGCGCAGCAGGCCCCACAGCAGGCCCGACAGGATCAGCGTCACCACCAGCACAAAATAGTAATACGGCCGGTTGGCTTCGAGCGAGTAGCCGAGGATGGCGGGACGCGCTATGTTGTTGATGCCGAAGGTGCCGCCGGTGAGCCACTCTTCGTTGCGCATGACCAGCCAGATGGCGGTGTTGAAGCCCAGCGTGGCAAAGGCCAGGTAGATGGTCTGCACCCGCAGCGCCGGAAAACCCAGGATCAGCCCGACGGCAAAGCAGATCAGCGCCGCCGCCGGCAGGCCGAGCCAGAAGCTGAAGCCGGCCTTCATCAGGATGGCCACGGTGTAGGCGCCGATGCCGAAGAATGCCGCATGGCCCAGGGACTTCTGGCCCGCATAGCCAATGGTCAGGTTCAGGCCCATGGTGGCAATGATGAAAATCAGCCAGTAGGTCAGCAGGTAGATGCCGTAGTTCTTCAGGTACTGCGGCGCGACCAGCACCAGCAAGGCACCCAGCACCGTGAAGGCGGTCGCTATTTTGTGGTTCAAGAGCTTCATACCTTGCGCTCCTCTTTCTTGCCCAGCAGGCCTTGCGGCTTGAACAGGATCACGATCATGAAAATCACCAGCGCCACGGCGTCCTTGTAGGCGGGCGAGATGTAGGCGGAGGCGAGGTTTTCGCACACGCCCACAATCAGGCCACCCAACAGCGCGCCGCGTGAATTGTTGAAGCCGCCGATGATGGCGGCAAAGAAGGCTTTGGTACCGAGGCCCTCACCCATGTCGAACTTGGCCAGGTAAGTCGGCGTGACCAGCAACGCTGCCGCCACGGCCAGCACGGCGTTGATGGCGAAGGTGTAGAAGATCATGCGCGGCACGTTGATGCCGAGCACGCTGGCGCTCTCGGTGTTTTGCGCCACGGCCTGCATGGCGCGGCCCGTGACCGTCCTGGCCAGGAAGGCCTGGGTCGCCAGCACGATGATCATGGCCAGGGCAAAGGTGCCAACGTCCTGCAGGGTGATGGTGACGCCCGCAATGTTGTACAGCTTGTCGGCAAACAGGCTGGGGAAGGGATGGGCTTCGGCGCTGTAGCCGGCGCGCACGCCGTTGCGCATGGCGATCGACAGGCCGATGGTGGCCACGACGATGGGCATCATGCCGTACTTGAACAACGGATCGACCACGCCGCGCTTGAAGACCCAGCCGAGCAGCAGCACGGCCAGCAGCACCGTGAGCACAAAGCTGACCAGCATGGGCGCGCCCAGCGAGATGAAACCCAGCAGCATGAAGGCCGGCAGCATGACAAACTCGCCCTGCGCGAAGTTGATCGTGCCGGAGGCCTGCCACAACAAGGTAAAACCCAGGGCCGCCAGCGCATAGATGCTGCCGGTGGCCAGGCCCGAGAAAAAGAGTTGGAGGAAGTCTGTCATGGCAGTGCTTGCATAAGAAGGTGCTTGCTGGAGGTTTCAGGAGGTGCTGGCGGCTTATTTCTTCGGTGCGGCCGCAGGCGCGGCGCCCAGCGGCGGCAGGATGGCGACCACCTCCTGCTTGCCGTTCTTCACTTCAATCATGAAGCTCTCGCGGTCCAGGTCGCCCTTGCTGTCAAACGAGACATCCATCAGCACACCGGGCTGATCCGCCGCTTTCACCTTCAGGGTATGCAGGGCAGCCGCCACCGCCTTGCGGTCGAGCTTGCCGACCTTCTCGATCGCGGACTTCAGCACGTAGATGCCGGAGTAGCCTTTCATGCCGTTGTGGTCGGACACATACTTGTATTCCTTCTCAAACTTGGCACGGAAGGCGCGAATGGCTGGCTGCGGCGCATCAACCGTCAGGCCCACATGGGCCACGGCGCCGTTGGCAGCCTCGCCCGCCAGCTCGATGACCTTCTGGCCGGTGAGCGTGGTTTCGCCAATGATGGGTTTGTTCCAGCCCTGCTTGCGCAACTCGCGCAGCAGCCGCGCCGACTCTTCTTCATTGGAGTAGGCAAACACGCCTTCCGCGTTGCTCTGCTTGGCACGCAGCACGGCAGCCGAAAAGTCGATCTGGCCGGGCTCGGTGGAAATTTCGGCCGCGATCTTGGTTGACGAATTGGCCAGCGCCTTCTTGATGGAGTCCAGGCCGCCCTTGCCGAAGTCGTTGTTCACATAAATGATCGCAATGCTTTTGAGCTTGGCCTGGTCGCTGATGTAGCGGGCGACCTTGGGCATGGCCGTGGCCTGGGTGAAGCTGGTGCGAAACACATAGGGGTTGCCCTGCTCGGTGATGCTGGCCGCCTCGCCACCGGTGAAATTGGGCACCTCGGCACGGCGCGACTCGGCCATGCTGACCATGATGGAGCCGGAAAACACCGGACCAAAAATGGCGAACACGTTGTCATCGATGGCTTTTTGCGTCAGGCCCTTGGCCACGCCGGGGTTGCTCTGGGTGTCGGTGGTGATGGTCTGGATTTTTTTGCCCAGGATGCCGCCCGCGGCGTTGATTTCCTTGACGGCCAGTTCGACACCATTTTTGAAGTTGGTGCCCGCCGTGGCGCCGCCACCGGACAGCTCGACAATGTTGGCAATCTTGATGACGTCCTGCGCAAATCCGGCTGTAGCCGCCATGGCTATTGCGCAAGCAGCTATCAGCTTAAGAGCAAATCGTTTCTTCATGGTTGTCTCCTCTAAGGGTTGAAAGTCAGTACAAAAATCAATGCGGGATCAGGATGAAATCAATACGGAATCATTGTGAAATCACTGTCGAATCAATGAGGTATGAGTCGTGATTCCCCGACTCCCGGGACAGGAACGCTGGTGGACTGGAGGGCGGGGGTGAGCTTGCCTGGGCGACGGATCTCGCCGCGCATGGCGGCCGGATACAGGAGTTCGCGAATAAAGGTGGCGTCATTGCGAACGGTTTGCGCCGCCTCGGCGTAGCCAAAAAACGCCAGGTAATCCGGCGCTTGCTGGATCAGCATTTCAAAGCCGGGCTGTGCTACCAGATGCCGTTCCCGGGCAGCCTGGACCAGCGGTGTCGGCTGGTTCTTCATCAAAATATCCACCACGGCCGCATCCGGAGCCAGCCGCGACACATCGCACGGCAGGGGATCACCGGCCTTGAGCCCCAGCGGTGACGCGTTCACCACTAGGTCATAAGCCGACGGGTCGCCGCTGGCTGCGACAACGACCCTGCTGGCTGTGGGCACATGCGTATGCGCCGCTGCAGCAAGCTGGCTTGCCAGGGCCTGCGCCTTGCCGGGTGCCGGATCATGGAGCGCAATCACGGCGGGTGCCTGGTTACCGGCCAGCGCCAACGAGACGGCAATGGCAGCCGCAGCACCACCGGCGCCCAGAATCAACACGCGCTTGCCGGCATAAGCCACCCCGAAGTAGTCCAGCGACAACACAAAACCCTTGCCGTCGAACAGCGCGCCTTCCAGCTCGCCTGCCGCGTTGCGGCGAATGCCATTCACCGCGCCGGCCATACGGCCAGCGTTGTTGCAGTGCGAGAGCAAGCCCATCACCCGCGATTTATGCGGAATGGTCAGCAGCATGCCCTTGATGTTTTTGGCCAGGAAAGCGTTGCGCACAAAAGCCTCGATGTCCTGGAGGGCCACATGTACAGGCACCAGCACGGCGTTGATGCCCAGCGTCCTGAAAATCAGGTTAAACACCTCGGGCGCACGCACCTGCTCCACGGGATCGCCGGAGATCAGATAAACATCGGTGCTGCCCTGAATGGTGGAATGCATGTCGAATTGGCGCCGGGTTGTTCGATAATCGGTTTTAAAAGCAGATTTCGGCTGAACTTTAGTGGGTTGAAGCCTTAATTAAAAGCTTAAATTCAGCTTTTGAGCGATTAACGATCAGTTTTGAGCGATCATCGATCAAATCAAGGGTTTCACCCCATATTGATGGATTGAGCACTCCCACAATACTTGGCCCCATGACAATGCCTGCCCCCTCAGCGCCGTCCACACCCGCGCTCGACAAACGTGACTGGATTGCCGGCCTCGAAAAAGGCCTGTCCATCATCGAATGTTTTGACGATGCCAACCCTCGCCTGACCGCCAGCCAGGCTGGCGCGCGCTGCGGCATGACACGCACGGCCGCCCGCCGCTACCTGCTGACACTGGAATACCTGGGTTACGTAGCGAGCGACGGAAAGCTGTTCTGGCTGACCCCGCGCGTGTTGAGGCTTGGGCAGTCTTACCTGGAATCGGCCCGCTTGCCGCGCATCGTGCAGCCCTTCCTGCAGCGCGTGACCGCAGGTACGCAGGAGAGCGCATATGTGAGCGTCATGGACGGCGACGAGGTCGTGTACATCGCCCGCAATGGCACCAGCCGCGCGATGAACACCGGCTACGTACTCGGCTCGCGCGTGCAAGCCCAGGTCACGGCCGCTGGCCTGCTGATGCTGTCCCTGCGCGAACCCTGCTGGCTGGAAAACTGGTTCGCCACCCATGAACTGAAGGCCTACACGTCCTACACCATTGCCAGCAAGGAGCGCCTGCGCATCGAGCTGGCACGTGTGCGCGCCCAGGGCTGGTCCCTTTCCGAGCAGCAGCTGGAGCTCAATTACCGCGGCATTGCCGTGCCGCTGCGCGACCGGCATGGTGATGTGGCCGGCGCCCTGAGCGTGACCATGCCCATGGGACACGAATCGAGCGAAGAGGCCGTCGCCCGGGTGCTGTCGGTACTGCGCGAAACCGCCCAGGCCATGCGCAACCTGATCTGATCGGCATCAGCGCGCCGATAGCCCGCGCCAATAGCCCTGAAGCCGATGCCCGGGCCAACTACAGGACGGGCCGAGACTACCTGTTCAGGCCGGATTACCGGCGCCCGCCGAAGGCTGAATCAAACCCTGGTCCAGCATTTTTGCCATCATGAAATCGATGAATGCTCTCACAGCCCGTGGCAGCTGCCTGCTGCTAAGGAACACAAAGTACACCCCAATGCCATTGACTCCGTAGTCCGGAAGCAATTCTTGCAGATCCCCTGCGCGAACATGTGGCGCGGTGATGACCGCGGGCAGCAGGGCAATACCCAGGCCGGCAAGCGCGGCCTTGAGCAGGGCCTGCACGGTATTGGCGCTGAAGCGCCCTCCAACCGCGATTTCCTCGGCTCCGTGCGGGCCATCAAGGCGCCATGAGATGCGGCCGGTTGAGCCAATTGGGCCGATCGGACCTGTTGGCGGCACCAGCGTGACGCACTCATGCGCCGACAAGGCCTCCAGCGTGTCGGGGGTGCCATGCGCTACCAGGTAGGCGGAACTCGCCACCAACGTGGCGCGGCCTGTCCCGATATGTCGCGCCACCACATTCGGTTCCAGTATCTTGCCCGCCCGGAACGCCACGTCGATGCCTTCGCCAATCAAGTCCGCGCGGGCATCGCTCAACACGAATTCAACGCGAATCAGCGAATGGGCCGCGAGGAATTCAGCGATCCAGTCCATCAGGAAAAAACTGAAGAAATCGGCTGGCGCGGCGACCCGAACAGTGCCCTTGGGCAACTGGCTGCCTTCTGCAAGTTCCTGAGCCGACTGGGCCAGCGCTTCCACCTGCCCGGCGCATCCGCCGTAGAAGGTACGCCCGGCATCGGTGAGCGTCAGCTTGCGCGTCGAGCGCTGCATGAGGCGAACGCCCAGGTGCCGTTCGAGCGCCTGAACCCGCCGGCTTGCCGTGTTGGGCGGCATGCCCAGGCGCCGGGCCGCCTCGGCAAAGCTGCCTGCGCGGACCACCTGAACGAACAGCGCCACGTCATTCAAATCAAGCATTTGATTACTTCCATTTTTGGATGAGTGAATTCCGATTGTGCCGTCTAGTAGTTTTATCCGGTCTTGCCTAAGCTTGCGGCATGGAGATTCGACTCCACCTCGATTTCACTTCGATTCACTTTTTTTACTATGCCAAAGGAGCCCTTCATGGCTTTATCCACAACTGCAAACCATCGCATCCTCTGGGCACTGCGCCTGCTTTTGGCCTTGGCCTTCGGCGCCGCCGGGGCTGCCAAGCTCGCGGGCGTTCCGCAAATGGTCCAGATCTTCGAACTCATTGGCATCGGTCAATGGTTTCGCTACGCCACGGGCTTGGTTGAGGTCACGGGCGCGATACTTTTGCTCGTACCGGCCACGGGCTTCCTCGGCGGCCTGCTGCTTGCCGTGACCATGGTCTTCGGCATCGCAACGCATCTGCTGGTGATTGGTGGCAGTGCGGTGCCCGCCATCGTCCTGGCTCTTCTCTCCGGCTTCGTCGCCTATCGCCTGCGGCCGACCGTTGGGGTGGCGATGCGCGAGGGAGCAACGAGGTGAGCGCGCTGACCCCTACCCTTTCCCCTGCCAGCAGTGCCGCAAGTGCCGCAGCATCGGCACGCCGCATCGTGCACCGCACGCACGGCCGTCCACACGGGCCGGTCACGCGCTTGATGAGCCCATCAGACCTGGGCCAGTTACTCAAGCCCTTCGTCTTTCTGGATCACTTTGACACGAACGGCGCATCTGCGAGTAACTTCGGCTTGCACCCGCATTCGGGCATTGCAACGCTCACCTGGATCATGCTGGGCAGCGTGAACTACGAAGACACGTCCGGGAAAACCGGCGTGCTGGCGCAGGGTGGCGTGGAATGGATGCAGGCCGGGGGCGGCGCGTGGCACGGCGGCAAATTCGGCGATTCAGGTCGTATCCGTGGTTTTCAGCTTTGGGTGGCATTGCCCCCCGCAACTGAACTGGGGCAGGCAGAAAGCATTTATCTGGCGCCTCACCTCATCAGGCATGAAGGTCCAGCCCGGGTGCTTCTGGGTCGCTACGGCACGGCCACCAGCGAGATCCAGGCACCTTCCCCCATGAACTACCTTTCGGTGCAGCTGAAGGCCGGAGAACGCTGGCGCTATCAGCCACCCGCAGGACACACCGTCGGCTGGGCAGCCGTCAGCGCTGGAGGCCTGCTTGCCCCGGAGAGGTTGCGCTCTGGGGAACTCGCAGTCTTCGAGGAGTCGGAGGAGGCGATCGACTTCCACGCCGAAGTTGACACCGAATTCGTGCTGGGTTCCGCCGTCAAGCATCCCCACGATCTGGTGCTGGGCAACTACTCGGTGCACACCAGCAACGCAGCGCTGCGCGAAGGCGAGGCGCGCATCCAGCAGATTGGCATGCGCCTGCGCAGCGAAGGCCGCTTGCGCTGAGCCCAGCCAGGAATGTAGCGGGCGCCCTGGCGTGACCGTGCCCACGGGCCACGAATTCAATCCAGACCCTGGTCCGGCGGTGACATGCAGGAAAAATCCGCGCCTGCTACCAGGGCCTCGACTGGCATGGGACGGCATGGAGCGGCATCGCCGGCAGCATTCACCCGGATCACACACAATCTGGGCACCCCAATGCAGACCCGACATTTCATCCAGCTCATCGCCCTGTCCGCCCTCTGGGGCGCATCATTTCCCCTGCTTCGCATTGCCAGCCCGGCCCTGGGTCCCTGGGTCGTCGCCAGCCTGCGTTGCACCCTGGCCGCCGTGGTGCTGACCGTCCTCATGCGCGCCCTGCATGCCCGCTGGCCTCCCCGCGCCGCCTGGCCGCGCCTGGCGCTGCTGAGCCTGCTCACCGTGGTCACTCCCTTTGTGCTTTTCAACTGGGCCGCCCTGGTCCTTCCGGCGGGCTACTCGGCGGTGCTCAATGCCACGGCCCCGCTGTTCGGCGTGCTGGGGGCCGCCATTGCCGGCGAAGAAAGGCTGACCTCACGGCGCCTGCTGGGCTGTGCCGTGGGCTTTGTCGGCGTGGCGCTGCTGGTCCAGCTGGGACCGGTGGCCGTCACGCCGCAAGTCGTGCTGGCCGCGCTGGCGTGCACCGCGGCCGCGGCCAGCTATGGCGTGGGCGCCATCCTGATGAAACGCGCCACGCTGGCCTACGCACCGCTGCCGGCATCCGCCAGCGTGTTTGTCGCAGCCACCGTGATTTTGCTGATCCCGGCTGGCATGACTGCGCCTTCAGCGCATCCCACCGCCGGCGCCATGCTGGCCGTGGCCATGCTGGGCATCGTCACCTCGGGCTTCATGTACTGGATCAGCATGCGGCTGATGCGCGAAATTGCGGCCAGCGCGGCCACGTCGTCGGCTTTCATGATTCCGCTGTTCGGGGTCACTTGGGGCGCGCTGTTCCTGGGGGAGCAGGTCACGACCAGCATGCTCCCCGGCTGCGTGCTGGTGCTGGCCGCAACGGCGCTGATCACCGGCTTCAATCCTTTCCGGAGTTCATCGGCCGAACCCTGAGCCGGCAGAACCGCCGGAGAATCGCCGGGTTGTGCGCGGCCTCAGCCGCGTGCGCGCATGATGTCCGGCGTGCTGACCGTCACATCGGCATTTTGCGCACGCTGGCGCAGCGCATGCTCCATGACGACGAGCGCCAGCATGGCCTCGGCAATCGGCGTGGCGCGAATGCCCACGCAGGGATCATGCCGGCCCTTGGTCACCACCTCGGCTGGCTTGCCGGCTGTGTCAATCGACTGGCGCGGCGTGATGATGGAGCTCGTGGGCTTGATGGCGATCGACACTTCCAGGTCCTGCCCGGTGCTGATGCCGCCGAGCACACCACCGGCATTGTTGGAAAGGAAACCTTCGGATGACAGCGAATCGCCATGGGTTGTTCCTCGCTGGGACACGCTGGCAAAGCCCGCGCCGATCTCGACGCCTTTGACGGCATTGATGCCCATCATCGCAAACGCAATGTCGGCATCGAGCTTGTCAAACAGCGGCTCGCCCAGCCCGACCGGAACGCCTGAAGCCGTGACCCGGATGCGCGCGCCGCAGGAGTCGCCGGCCTTGCGCAATGCATCCATATAGTCTTCAAGGTGGGAAACGTCAGCCACCGGTGCAAAAAATGGATTGCGGGACACATGCTCCCAGGACTCAAAGGGAATCGCGATGTCGCCGATCTGCGTCATGCAGCCACGAAAGCTGGTGCCATATTTTTCAGCCAGCCATTTTTTGGCCACCGCACCGGCTGCCACCATGGGCGCCGTCAGGCGGGCCGAGGCGCGGCCGCCGCCGCGGGGGTCACGCCGCCCGTATTTGTGCAGGTAGCTGTAGTCGGCATGGCCGGGCCGGAAGGTTTCCAGGATGTTGCCGTAGTCCTTGCTGCGCTGGTCGGTGTTTTTGATCAGCAGGCAGATCGGTGTGCCGGTGGTCTTGCCCTCGTACACGCCCGACAGGATTTCCACCGCATCGGGTTCGTTGCGCTGCGTCACGTGGCGGCTGGTGCCCGGGCGGCGGCGGTCCAGGTCGGCCTGGATATCAGCTTCAGCCAGCGCCAATCCCGGCGGGCAGCCGTCAATCACGCAGCCAATGGCCGGGCCGTGGGATTCACCGAAATTGGTGACTGCGAAGAGGTTGCCAAAGGTACTGCCAGACATAGTGACACGATTTTAACCGTCGGCCATCGCCGGAGTACGACGGGAACACTTCATGCATGAAGGCACGGGCGCAAATGGCTGCGCACTACCGGAGGGCACCATGCTTGAGCGAACCAACACCCTGTTCTCACACGTCAAACCCGGCGACACGCCGTTCAAACCGGACGGATTGCGTGATTTCTTCCTCTACCGCGACCTGGGCATTGCCGAGGCGACCCATGGCATGGTCATCGCGCACCTGGTGAAGGCCAATATGGCACCAGAAAAAGGCACGGGCTGGCACCGGCATGAGGCGGATTTCCAGATCGTCATCATGCTCAAGGGCTGGGCCAGATTCATGTACGAAGACCGGGAAACGCTGGTTTCCGCCGGAGATTGCGTGCACCAGCGCCCCGGTATACGCCACTACCTGTTTGACTACTCGCCCGACATGGAATACCTGGAAATTGTTTCGCCGGCGGACTTCAAAAGCATTGACGTGGAGCCCGTGTGCGAGATCCCCGCGCCTACGCCCTGGGGGAAATAGCCCCCACGGTCGCTCACTGCGTGTAGCTCTCTGCCCCCCGAGGGGGCCGCTGCGCCTGCGGCCCGGCTAAGCCGGTTCCGCGGCCCCTGCTGGCTGGAGAGCTGCCACTTCTGCCACTTGCGAGTTGATGCCAGTTCAGAACTCCGCGTCCAGTTCGTCAAAATCATCCGGTTCTTCCTGCGCGGCGGCAATCCACTCCTGCATGGCGGGCAGCGTCCATATGCTGGTGCAATAGCTCACGCACAAGGCATCCAGGGGGATGTCATACGTCCTGAAACGGCTGACCACCGGCGCGTACATGGCGTCAGCCATGCAGGGCTTTTTGCCAAACAGGTAAGGCCCGCCATAGCGTGTGAGGCAGTCGGTCCATATGTCCACGATGCGCCGGATATCGGCGTCAGCACGCGACCATGTCCTGAACTTCGGGAAAAACGCCTTGATGTTCAGGGGCATGGACGAACGCATGACGCTGAAACCAGAGTGCATCTCGCCGCAGATGGCGCGGCAATGCGCCCGGACGGCCATGTCACCGGGCAACAGGCCTGCCTTGGGATTGACTTCGTGCAGGTATTCGCCAATGGCCAGCGTGTCCCACACCTTGATGCCGTTGTGCTCCAGGCTGGGCACCAATATGGAGGGAGACAACAGCAGGATTTCGGCGCGCATGTCCGCATCGTCGGGCGGAATCACCTTCTCGGCGAACTCCAGGCCGGCCAGCCTGGCAAGCAGCCAGCCACGCAGCGACCAGGCGCCGTAGTTCTTGCTGCTGATGGTAAGGACTGCCTGAGCCATGATGCCGACGTCTTTCACAAAGGTAAAAGCAGCGCTGTTACGCCATCCCCGCGCCAACAACCCTTGACGCAAGATCACTGAGCAAGCCCTGTGCCAGAACTTGAATGTTTCCCGCTCCGATGGCGAATCTTTACATGCCCGGCGTGAGCGGCCTGCAAGCAGTGGCCCGTAAATTGCTCAGAGTTCATGCCGCCGCTCGCTGACGCAGCAAGAAAGAAGCATGCTTTACTACGCCTATCAGTTGCAGTCTGACCTGACCTCCCCCCTGCGGATGTTCGCCGAACAGGCCGGAGTGGTGGTCGGCTCGGTCAAGGCCGGCCTGTCCAGCCCGGCCCCCCTGCTCCCATGGATCAGCCAGTCGGCCAGCAAGCTCTCCGCAGCCTGCGAAGTGCTCGCACGCCTGCGCCTGACGCACAGCAGGCCAGCCTACAACCTGGACGTGGTGCAGGTCGCCGGCGAACCGGTTGCCGTGACGGAACACAAAGTCTGCGAGTTGCCTTTTGGCACCCTGCTTCATTTCAGGAAAGCACTGGCCACCCCCATGCCGCGCGTGCTGCTGGTTGCGCCTTTGTCCGGCCACTTCGCCACGCTGCTGCGTGAGACGGCACGCACGCTGCTGGCCGACCATGACGTGTACATCACCGACTGGCATAACGCCCGCGATGTGCCTTTGTCCCAGGGTGAATTCGGGCTGGACCACTACACCAGCTACCTGATCAAATTTATGGAAGTGCTGGGCCCTGGCACGCACATGATCGCGGTCTGCCAGCCCTGCGTGGCAGCCCTTGCCGCCACCGCACTCATGGCCGAAGACGACAACCCGGCTCAGCCGAGCAGCCTGACCCTGATGGCCGGCCCGGTGGATTGCCGGATCAACCCGACCGGCGTCAACGAACTGGCCAACAGCAAGCCGATCGAATGGTTTGAGAAAAACCTGATCAGCCCCGTACCCTGGCCTCACAAGGGCATGATGCGGCAGGTCTACCCCGGTTTTTTGCAGCTCACGGCGTTTTTATGCATGAACCTGGAGCGGCACAAAAAGTCCTTTGAAGACCTGTACCGGCATGTCCGGGAAGGCGAATTTGACAAGGCCCAGATCATCCGCGCGTTTTATGACGAATACCTGGCCGTCAATGACCTGCCGGCCGACTTTTACCTCCAGACGGTCGCCAAGGTCTTTCAGACCTATGACCTGCCGCGGGGCGAACTCACCTGGCATGGCAGAAAGGTCAACCTCAAGGCCATACGGCGCACTGCCTTGCTGACAGTAGAAGGTGAGCGGGATGACATTTGCGCTGTCGGCCAGACCGTGGCTGCGCAAGACTTGTGCAGCAGCATCCGGCCTTACATGAAGACTCACCACGTACAAACTGGCGTGGGGCATTACGGTGTCTTCAGCGGCAAGAAATGGAACCAGCAAATCTACCCGCGGGTGCGGGACGTCATTTACAACAGTGACAACGGCGCGGGCTGAAGCGGCTCTGCAAGGCCGGCCGGTCCGGCGATCAAGGGCGCCCAGGCTGTTGCCGTTCGTCGGACTCCAAAGCTCTGCAACGAGGGCGGCCTGACAAAGCGGCTTGACCCATCTGCATGGCAAGCACAGAATGATGAGCGCTCGTTCATTGTTCCCAGCATCCAGTCGGGGTCATCATGAAAAAAACTTTCCTCGCCCGCCTCCTGGCGCTCGGCGTGTACGCAACAGCGCTCGCCGCTGGCGCACCAGCGGCCCTCGCCCAGGCGGTCCAGCCCCCGGCCACCCATCCCTACGCGCAGTCGCAACCGATCCCCGGGCGTTACATCGTAGTGTTCAAGGACAGCGTGGCCAATCCCGCCGCGGAAGCCGCCAATATGGCACGCGGGCTGGGCGGGCAACTGCACCACACCTACACCCGCGCAATCAAGGGCTTCGCCGTCAGCCTTCCGGACGCGGCGCTGCAGGGCATCCGCAACAACCCGAACGTGGACTATATCGAGCAGGACCAGACGGTTTCGCTGAATGAAACCCAATTACCAGCAACACAAACGCAGTTCAATGCCACCTGGGGGTTGGACCGGATCGACCAGGTTGGCGCCCTGAACCCCCAGTACACCCTTTACAACTACAACTACACCGGCGCGGGCGTGCACGCCTTCATCATCGACACCGGGATTCGCGCGACGCACAGTGACTTCAATGGCCGTGTGAATGTCGGCGCCGGCTACACCGCGATAACCGATGGCAATGGCACCGACGACTGCAACGGCCACGGCACGCATGTCGCCGGCACGGTGGGTGGTGCCACCTGGGGCGTGGCCAAGGGGGTCGCGCTGATTCCGGTGCGCGTGCTCAATTGCAGCGGTTCCGGCAGCTGGAGCGGCGTGATTGCCGGCATCGACTTTGCAGCCAACAGCCCGCTGCGGCCCGCCGTGGCCAATATGTCGCTGGGTGGCAGCGCATCCTCCGCGGTGGACGCTGCCGTGGCGGGTGCGGTCAATAAAGGCGTGACCATGGTGGTGGCAGCCGGCAACAGCAATGCCGACGCCTGCAGCGACTCCCCGGCGCGGGCGCCGAGCGCCATCACGGTGGGCGCGACCACGAGCGGCGACGCGCGCGCCTCGTATTCGAACTACGGCACCTGCCTGGACATTTTCGCGCCAGGCAGCGGCATCACTTCGGCCTGGAATACCAGCGACAGCGCGACCAACACCATCAGCGGCACGTCCATGGCTTCACCCCATGTAACCGGGGTCGCCGCGCTGGCGCTGGCAGCCAATACCGCGGCATCGCCTGGGGCAGTGGTTTCCTTCCTGACCGCCAACGCCTCGGCCAACCGCCTCACGGCCATCGGGTCCGGCTCGCCCAACCTGCTGGTTTATTCGCTCGCGCCGGGCGCGCCGCAGGAGCCCGTCAAGCAGACTGTTGCCGTCTCGTTCATGACGAACAGCGCGGTCAGCTATAGAAACGGCTGGCGCGCGTCCGCTGTGGTGACCCTTCGCGACGTCAACAGCAGCGGCGCTGTCGTGGCAAACGCCACGGTGTCAGGGAGTTTCTCGCCGGGCGGCACAGCCAGCTGCGTGACGAACCAGACCAGTAGTTGCAAGCTGACCAGCGCAACAATCAACAAAAACACGCCCTCGACCACCATGAGCGTAACCGGCGTTTCGGGCCCACTGATAATTTACGACGCAAGCCAGAACACAGTTACCCAGACCGTCATCAGCAAACCCTGAACAGGCTCACGTCCGACAAGCAAAGCGGGCCAACCCGCCTCACGGCAGCTTGGACTCGCCCTCTTCTTCCTGTTCGGCCGGCCAATCGCGGATGTAGGCCTTGAGCATCTTGTTCTCGAAGTTCTGGCTGTCCACCACAGCCTTGGCGACGTCGTAAAAGCTGATCACACCCATCAGCATTTTCTGGTTCATCACGGGCATGTAGCGCGCATGGCGATCCAGCATCATGCGGCGAACTTCGTCGAGTTCGGTTTCTGACGTGCAGGTTAACGGATGGTCGTCCATGGCCGTACGTACCAGGGTGTTGCCGATCTCGCCGCCATTTTTGACGATGCAGACGATCACTTCGCGAAAGGTCAGCATGCCCACCAGGTCGCCGTGCTCCATGACGACCAGCGATCCGATGTCCTTGTCTGCCATGATCTGGGTCGCCTTGGCCAGTGGCTCATCAGGCTGAACGGTGTAAAGCGTGTTGCCTTTAACGCGCAGGATGTCAAGAACCTTCATCGCTTTCTCCTCGGTTGGTCTTTCATTGTCCCACCGCAACTGGCATTACAGCCAGGCCACGCCGGGGAATTCGGTTTAAATATAGCCCACAATCAAACAGCGGGCTATAACGATTTCGCTGACCGTCCAGCCAGATGCTGCCTGCAGCTTACGCATTTTTCTATTGGAGACTTCCCATGCCCGGCTACTCCGACCCCGGTTTTGACACCCTGGCGCTGCACGCGGGTGCGGCACCCGACCCCGCCACGGGCGCCCGCGCGGTGCCGATTCACCTCACGACTTCCTTTGTCTTTGAGTCGAGCGACCACGCCGCCAGCCTCTTTAACCTGGAACGCGCGGGCCATGTGTATTCGCGCATCAGCAACCCCACCAATGCGGTGCTGGAGCAGCGCGTAGCGGCGCTGGAAGGCGGTATTGGCGCCATTGCCACCGCCAGCGGGCAGGCTGCCCTGCACCTGTCGATTGCCACACTGATGGGCGCCGGCTCGCACATTGTGGCCAGCACCGCCCTCTATGGCGGCTCGCAAAACCTGCTGCATTACACGCTGCGCCGCTTCGGCATTGAAACCACCTTTGTGAAACCCGGCGACCTGGACGGCTGGCGCGCCGCCGTGCGCCCCGACACCAAGCTCTTTTTTGGTGAAACCGTGGGCAATCCGGGGCTGGACGTGCTGGACATTTCCGCCGTGGCCGCCATTGCCCATGAAACCGGCGTGCCGCTGCTGGTCGATTCCACCCTGACCTCGCCCTGGCTGATCAAGCCTTTCGACCACGGCGCCGATTTGGTGTACCACTCCGCGACCAAGTTTTTGAGCGGCCATGGCACGGTCATCGGCGGCGTTGTCGTCGACGGCGGCTCGTTTGACTGGGAAAAGTCGGGCAAGTTTGCCGAACTGACCGAGGCCTACGAGGGCTTTCACAACATGGTGTTCAGCGAGGAAAGCACCGTGGGCGCCTTCTTGCTGCGCGCGCGCCGCGAAGGCCTGCGCGACTTCGGCGCCTGCATGAGCCCGCACACCGCCTGGCTGATTTTGCAGGGCATCGAAACCCTGCCGCTGCGCATGGCGCGCCACATGAGCAACACCGAAAAAGTGGTGGACTTCCTCGCCAGCCATGCGCTGGTGTCGCGCGTGGGCCATCCCCTGCTGGAATCCCACCCCAGCCACGCACTGGCTAAAAAACTGCTGCCGCGCGGCGCCAGTTCGGTGTTCAGCTTCGATATCAAGGGCAACCGCGCACAGGGCAAGGCCTTCATTGAGGCACTCAAGGTGTTCAGCCACCTGGCCAACGTGGGCGACTGCCGCAGCCTGGTGATTCACCCCGCCAGCACCACGCACTTCCGCATGAGCGATGAAGCTTTGCTGGGCGCCGGCATCACGCAGGGCACGATCCGCCTGTCGATCGGGCTGGAAGATCCGGACGACCTGATGGATGACCTGAAGCGGGCCCTCAAGGCTGCCGAGAAAGCGGGGGCCTGAATGTTGCACCCCCACCCCCACACTCACCACTTCGTGTTTTCGCTGCCCCCCGAGGGGGCCATCGCCTCCCTAGGGGCGGCCCGTCGGGAGTCTTGATCATGTACCTCACCGTCAACGGCCACAAGACCTATTGCTACACCGGCGGCAAGCCCTTTGATGCGGCCAGGCCCACCGTCGTCTTCATCCACGGCGTGCTCAACGACCACAGCGTGTGGATTTTGCAGACGCGCTACTTCGCCCACCACGGCTGGAATGTTCTGGCGCCCGACCTGCCGGGCCACTGCAAAAGCGAAGGTGCTCCTCCAAAATCCGTGGAAGAAG
The DNA here is from genome assembly GCF_056401235.1 of Polaromonas sp. P4_F9. Lineage (NCBI taxonomy): Bacteria > Pseudomonadati > Pseudomonadota > Betaproteobacteria > Burkholderiales > Comamonadaceae > Polaromonas > Polaromonas sp. P4_F9. The sequence goes on from NZ_JBFUJT010000021.1 coordinate 61,934, forward strand.
CCGCCCGCTTCATCACGGCCCTGCTGGATGCGGCGGGTGTCTCCAAGGCTGCGCTGGTCGGCCACAGCCTTGGTTCGCTGATCGCGCTGGAGGTGGCAGGCGGCGCGCCCGAGCGGGTCAGCCAGCTGGTGATGGTGGGCACCGCCTTCCCGATGAAAGTCTCGCCCGCCCTGCTCGACACCTCGCTGAACCAGCCGATGAAGGCCATCGACATGGTCAACATGTTTTCGCACTCCATGCTGGCCCCGCCGCCCTCTTCGCTGGGCCCCGGCACCTGGTTGTACGGCGGGTCGAAGGCGCTGATGCGGCGGGTGTTGTCCAGCAATCCGGCCGTCAACCTGTTTCACACCGGTTTCAAGGCTTGTGATGACTACACAACAGGTGAATCAGCCATGGAGCGCACCCGCTGCGAAGTGCTTTTCATCCTTGGCCGAAATGACCAGATGACGGTGCCCAAAGCCGCCCGGGGCCTGATCGGCAAAGCCGCCAAAGGCAAGGTAGTGACACTGGAAGCGGGCCACCAGTTGATGACCGAGGCGCCTGACGCGGTACTGTTCGCACTGAGGGATTTTCTGCAGCCATGACGCCTGACGGTTCAGGGGCTTCCTGCGGGCGCTCTTCGATGGCCTGCCCCCTTCATCAGGGGTGAATCCAGTGCTCGGGCGTGCGCTGAACAGCCTGCAGCAGCTGTTGTGTGACCGGCAAATGGGGCGTGAGCTTCACATCAGGGCCCTGCAGTGAGTCCAGCAGACGCGACAGCGTTTCTGCATGCGGCAGCAAGGGGCCCATAAACTGCATGCCCTCCGCCTCGGCGATCAGCAGCGTCGGGAAGGTCTCCACCTCCATATCGCCAACCAGATCGGCCTGGTCTTCAATATCCAGCCAGACGAAGCGGCTGGAGGGGTAACGCGCCGCCATCTGTGCAAACACGTCGCTGTAATCGCGGCACAGGCCGCACCAGTCGGCGCACAGGCAGATGACCCAGCGAACCCGTGAGTGGACCTCCGGCGCGGACGGAGGGTGTGACGGCAGGGATGTAGTGTTGCTCACGCAGCCACTTTACCGTTTTATGGAAGTCCGGGCGGCACTCTGTAATTTTCGGATTCGAGCGTTGATCCGGTACGTCGATCCATTGGTTATTCGATAGTGGTCGAATGGCTGGATTCGCTACCTGGAATCGTGACCGGGAAGCGCCTTGAAAACCCCGCTCTTGAGCACCTTGAGGCAGGCTACACCTGCACTCAGGGCGGCTTCATGGGTCGGATATGGATGGTCTGACGTATCGATGGGAATGTCTGCCGTATGCTCTTCTGCCGACAGCTGGGTGACCACCCAGTAAAAAAGGCCGTCTGACGGCTCCTTCACCCTGACGAAGAGCGGCCCCGGGAGGCTTGTTGACGGCACGCTCATACCGCTACGCCGAGTTCGTTGCCCACATCCTGTGCCGCAGGGCCAACCTCGGCGACTGCCAGACGCAATGCCGCCTCGCTACATCCCAGCGCGGCCACCCAGAAATTCACCGAGGCTTCTTCGTTGATGTTGATCGGCTCGTTTTTCAGCGCATGAAGATCGGGTTGTTGCTCACTCAAAGGTGTTCTCAAAGGCAAAGGGAAAGTCACGTTGTTTCTCCGGTAGTGAAATGTTCGACTCGGTGAAATCTTCCCGTGCTGGTTTGACGTGCCTTGTAAGAATTTCACCCGTGCGCTTGAAGGCGTGGGCGAAAGAACAGGGACGGCAAATGGGCAGCAAGACTGCCCGAAAGTTGCGCCACCATGCCGCTATTCGCGGCCTTCACTCATTCGCGCGGGCTGCAGTCGGACCCGAGGACTGCCGGGGTGCGGGCGTGCGCTTGCTGTTGCTGGCCGTCGGACCCCCGGCCTCCTTTTTATGGGCATAGGTCTTGTATAACCTGGTAGCAAGGCCGGAGGTGATGGCGAAAGCAATCAATTTCTTGAGCATGGAACCCCCCGTGAGTCAATGACAGTGACATTGGCGGTGCAGGAGGTCGGGTATGCAGGTATGCAGTCAAAACACCGCAGCGCACCCCTGGCGCCAGTCACGGGAGATGGTACGAAGGCCCGGCGCATGGGCCTGTGTCTGCGCGGGCTGTGCGAACTGTCTGACTGAAAGCCGGAGGAGGCATCGACACAGGTGGCTCAGGCCTGAAAACGCGATGGAAGCTTTGGTAGGGGGTAGAAGGCTATCTGCGCTGCCCGTCATCCGGTTCAATGCCGATCTCCTTCATCTTGATGCGTCGCTCAACGGCCCGGCTCCACTGCAAAAAGTCCTCGTTGGTGGGTGCTGGTCCGCGGCCCATCTGGTAAGCCTGCATTTTCGCGGTGAGCTGCTCGTAGATTCGCTCTGCCTCCAGCGAGGCTGCTCGTTCGTCAGTGATGGCTTCCTGCAGCTTTTCCCTGGGGTTTTTCTCTTCGGACATCGGTACGCTTTGAAGACTGAATAAGATATTTTGTTACACATGCCTCAAAATAAGCAAGCGTTTTACCGTCGCACCCGCAGGGTTTCCAGAGACGGTTAACCAGAGCCACCTCCCCAAGGAGCCGACATGGTCCGCCTTGTCGCTATATTTTTTATAGCGCATCACGCAGGTTAATAGCCGGCCATCGGGCTTTTTCCCATAATTTTTTGACCGAATCCGCCTTGTCCAGCAGCAGCAACTGCATCAGCGGCTCCAGCGGCGTGGTGTCCGGGTCGGCCAGTAGCAGGTAGCGGGACTCCACCGCACCTTCCGCCTCGTTGAGCTGCCCCACCCAGTCCAGCCCCACCAGGGTTTCCAGCACAGGCTCGAGCTGCAGCACGTCGACCTCCAGCTGTTCGGCCAGCTGGGAGGCACTCACCCCCTTGCGCGCGGTGATGCGCACTAGGTTCAATTGCTGCAGCACCTCGATGGCCAGCTGAAAATACCAGCCGTGCGCGCTGCCCCGGCGCGCTACGCCGGCCAGCAGGCTGGGCAGGTAGGCGGCAATGACCGCCCCCATCAGAACGATGACCCAGGAGAGGTAAATCCACACCAGCAGGATTGGCAAGGTGGCGAATGCACCATAAACCAGCGAGTAGGTCGGCACCGAACTGAGGTACAGGCTGACGACCCGCTTGCCCAACTCCAGGCCCGCGGCCACGAACAGCCCCCCCATCCAGGCATGGGACCATTTCACGTAGGTATTGGGCACGTAACGGTACAGCGCCGCCATGCCACCAGCCATCAGGAAGAACTGGATGACGTCCAGCAGGAAACGCAGGCTGATGGGCATCACGCCCACCAGGCCCCGGGAGGCCGACAGCACATAGGAGGTCACCGCCAGGCTGGCCGCCAGCAACAGCGGCCCCAGGGTAATGGCAGCCCAGTAAATCAGCACGCGCTGCGCCAGCGGCCTGGCCTTTCTGACACGCCAGATCCCGTTAAGGGTGCGGTCTATCGTCAAAATCAGCGCAATTGCGGTCACCAGCAGCAGCACCAGTCCGGCGATACCCAGCTTGTTGGCCTGCCGGCTGAACTGGGTCAAGTAACCCAGTACCTGCCGGGCGATGTTGTCGGGAATCAGGCTTTGAACCAGCCAGGCCTGCAAGGCGCCCTGCAGTTTGGCAAACATGGGGAATGCCGTAAAAATGGCCAGCGCCACGGTGAAGAAAGGCACCAGGGCAATCGAAGTGGTGAAGGTCAGGCTGCTGGCCGTCAGGCCCATGTGGTCTTCGCGGAAACGGTCACGCAGCGTGAGGGCGGTATGGCGCCACGGGAAATGGGACAGGTCGCTTAACAACGCCTGCAGGGATTGCTGGAATTTCATCCCCGGTATCATGCCTGACGGCAAATCAGAAAATCGACCGATCGGTGATTCAGCGGATGACGCGGACCCACCCGATTGATGACACTCCACTTCATGAATAAAGCAACCCAAATTGACATCACGCGATGGCTGGCCGTGGGCAGCGTGGCCGGCCTGATTGTGCTGGGCCTGGCCTGGGAACTCTGGCTGGCGCCCATCAGGCCCGGCGGCTCCCTGCTCGCGCTCAAGGTCCTGCCGCTGTGCGTTCCACTGGCCGGCATCCTGAAAAACCGCATGTACACCTACCGCTGGGTCAGCCTGCTGGTGTGGATTTACTTCACCGAGGGCGCGGTGCGTGCCTGGAGCGACCGCGCGCCGGGCAACTACCTGGCCATGCTCGAGGTCCTGCTGTGCCTGGTGCTTTTTGCGGCCTGTGCGCTGCATGTACGGGTACGGCTGAAAAATGCGGTGCCACCCGCCGCCACCGGAGAAAAGACAGCATGAGCACTCACCTTGATTTACTGGAAACCCTGAGGCAGATCGCCGGCCCCGGACAAGTCCTCAGTGACGGCGACCTGACGGCCTGGGAACTCGACTGGCGAAAGCGCTCGCGCGGCAAGGCCCTGGCCGTGGTCAGGCCCGCCACCACCGCGGAAGTGGCCGCCATCGTCAAGGCCTGCGCGGCGGCTGGCGTGAGCATCGTCACGCAGGGCGGCAACACCGGGCTGACGGTCGGCTCCATCCCCGATGAGTCAGGCCGGCAGGTGGTGCTGAGCCTGCAGCGCATGAACGCCGTGCGCCAGATCGATGCGGCAAATCTCACCGTCACCGTGGAAGCCGGCTGCATTTTGCAAACGCTGCAGGAGGCTGCCGACAAGGCCGGTTTTCTTTTCCCCTTAAGCCTCGCCGCCGAGGGCAGCTGCACCATTGGCGGCAACCTGGCCACGAATGCCGGCGGCACGCAGGTGGTGCGCTACGGCAATGCGCGAGATTTGTGCCTGGGGCTGGAGGTCGTGACAGCTCAGGGTGAAATCTGGAACGGCCTTTCCGGCCTGCGCAAGGACAACACGGGCTACGACCTGCGAGACCTGTTCATCGGCAGCGAAGGCACGCTCGGAATCATCACCGCCGCCACACTCAAGCTCTATCCGCAGCCCGCCGTGCAGCTGACCGCATGGGCGGCCGTGCCCTCGATGCAGGATGCCGTGAGCCTTCTTGCGCTGGCCCACCAGCACCTGGGCGCCGGCTTGACCGGCTTTGAGGTCATGGGGCAGTTTGCCCTGAGCCTGGTCGCCAAAAACTTCAAGCAGCTACGGGTACCGCTTTATGAAGAAACCGCGTTCTGCGTGCTGCTCGAAAACTCCGATCAGGAATCGGAAACCCATGCCCGCGCGCAGTTCGAGCGGCTGCTGGAGACCGCGCTGGAGCAGGGCTGCGTGACGGATGCGGTGGTCGCTGAAAATCTGGCCCAGGCCCACCAGCTCTGGCACATCCGTGAAAGCATTCCGCTGGCCCAGGCCGAGGAAGGCCTGAACATCAAGCACGACATCTCGGTAGCCGTTTCGCGCATTCCGGAGTTTGTGGAGGTTACCGATGCCCTGCTGACGCAAGCCATCCCGGGCGTGCGGCTGGTGAATTTTGGCCATCTGGGTGACGGCAACCTGCACTACAACGTGCAGGCGCCCGCCAGCGGCGATGCCGCAGCGTTTTTGCGCGATCACGAGGAAGAAGTCAATGCCCTGGTCTACGACTCGGTGACGAAATTCGGCGGTTCGATTTCTGCCGAGCACGGTGTCGGCAGCTTGAAACTCGACAAGCTGGAGCAGCACAAATCCCCGGTGGCCCTTAGCATGATGCGGGCCATCAAGCGGGCGCTGGACCCGCAGAATCTGATGAATCCGGGGCGAGTGCTGCGAATATAGATTTGCCGTCCGGGTGCAGGCCACGAAGGGTCAAACTGGCCCGGCAATCAACAGCTCGCACCACCACCGCCGTCCCGGCCTGGCTCCCACACCAGACGCTCGCCGCTTTCCCTGAGGCGCGTCCCGAACTCTTCGGACAGGGCCCGCATGCGGCGGCACAGCTGGGCACACAAGGGCTCCTGGGCCAGGCGGACTTCGGCAAGCCTCAATACCACGGGCACGAGCTCGAGCCGAACCAGCCTGCCTGCTTCGAGCGTGACAAGAAACAGGAAGGACCAGTCATTGCGCAGCCAGGGGTCGACGGCATAGTCATCGATGAAGTCACCCGTGTCGTAGAGAATGGGCTTGTCGTTGTAGATCTCGACCCCGTGAAACAGGTGGGCGCTATGCCCGAAGTACACATCCGCCCCCAGTTCGATCGCAGCGTGTGCAAAGTCACGGAAATGGCGCGGTGGGTACAGTGTCATGTTTGGCCCCCAATGGTTCGAGAGCACGACGATGTCGGCGCCAGCGGAGCGCGCCGCCTCAATGCCGGCGCCGATCTGCTTCAGGGTGTGGGCGTCAGTCAAAACCGGTAGATAGTAGGTGCCCGGATGCGTGGCGGTGGCCGCAAACGCCGCTTCGTTGTCCGTCAGCGCGATGAGCGCGATGCGGGTTCCGTCCGCGTGAACGAAGGCGGGGCGCCTGGCCTCGTCCAGGTCGTGCCCCGCGCCGGCATGCGCAATACCGGCGTGCTCCAGGTGATGCAGGGTATCGAGCAGCCCCGCCTCGTTAAAGTCCAGCACGTGGTTATTGGCAAGCGATACCGCGTCGATCTGCGCGGCACGCAATACCTTGACGGCCCTCGGGTCGGCGCGAAAATGGAACACTTTTTCCGTGCGCGTCCACCGTGTGGTGTGGGTCGTGATGGCGCATTCGAGGTTGATGATGCGGGCGTCGGCCGCCGCCATGATGGGCAGCACATCGCCCCAGGGTTTTGCCGCCGGCTTTCGCCGCACGACGTCGTTGACGAGCCGCCCGAGCATCACGTCGCCCGCCAAAGCCAAAGTGGTCACGTTCCCCTCCTCATGAATCCAGGCACCTGCTTCCGATGGATGAGTGCAGTGAAACTACTGCCGGGGTTTGGCGGCCAGCAAGGCAGCACGCCGCGCTAGGCTCTCCGGGGGCCAATAGTCCCTGGCCTTGTAGTACTCGGCAACGGCGGGGGTCGTTGGCGCCAGCACCACCCAGGGCTGCTTTGATGAAGTGAAAATATGAATGTCGGGCGGCAGGCGGTCGGGCTCATCCAGTGTTCCGACGCGGACAAAGTGCACCGCGTCGCCTGCGCCGGCGTAGTTGCTCCAGACGGCGATATGGCACCTGGGACAGCGTGCGATCTTCTGGCCCTTGCCGCTGTTCGACGGCGTATCGACCACTTCGACCTCGCCCTGCAACAACTCCACGTGATCGGCTTCGATCAGTGCATTGAGCGCAAAAGAGCTTCCGGTTTCACGCTGACACCAACGGCAATGACAGCAGTGAACGAACATTGGCTTCGTCGTCATGCGGTAGCGCACCGAGCGACAGGTACAACCCCCTTCAAAGAGAACTGGTTCGTCAGTGGTCATRGGCATCTCTCACCAGCGTCGGATTGGAAAGCGCAGGCGGGGCGTGTCCCTGAAAGAAAGGAAATGATGCGCAATGCAGCCATCAAGCCGGGTAGCAGCAGCCCCGATTAAAAATACTGTACCCGAACTTTTTACCGTGGAACAGGCCCCATGGCGTCCACCGGGAGGTGCTGCGCCAGGAAGCGCCCCAGCGCCTCACGCCATGCCTCACGCGTGAACAGAAAACCGTCGTTATGGCCACCGGCCAGCTCCAAAAACGCTTTCGGCTCCCGGGCGGCGGCAAACAGCCGCTCGCCGTGGCGAAACGGCACGATGTCATCCTGCCGGCTATGGGCGATGAGCACCGGGCTCGAGACGCGCCCGAGGGCCTCCAGCGTGTCATAGCGGTAGCGCGCCAGCCAGCGCGCCGGCAGCCAGGGATAGAGCTCCGCCGCCAGCTCGGGCACCGAGACGAAACTCGATGCGAGCACCAGCGCCCCGGGGCGCTCGGCCGCGGCAAGCCGGGCGACGACAGCGCCGCCCAGGGACTCGCCCACCAGCACGATGCGCTCGGGCGGGAACCCCCGCTGCGCCACGAGGTGGCGCCAGGCAGCGCGGGCATCGGCGTAGGTGCCCTCCTCGCTCGGCTTGCCTTCGCTGCGGCCGTAGCCCCGGTATTCGAGCAGCAGCAACGAGTAGCCGAGGCGGTGGAACATGAGGGCGTAGTCCAGCCGATGCGAGATGTTGCCGGCGTTGCCATGGGCGAGCAGCACCGCGCCGCGCGCCGCTGGCGCGGGGACGTACCAGGTCTCGATCCGGACTCCGTCTTCCGTCGTCAACCACACCGCCTCATAGTCCAGCCCGGCATCCTTGGGCGTCTGCAGAATCTGCCGCCCCGCATCGGGGAAGTAGAGGAGGTGCCCCTGCAGCACAAACACGATGGCCAACAGCAAGGCATACGCCGCACCGCCCACGGTCAACATTTTTAGCAAGACATCCATCGCCCGCGCCGCAAGATGGGGAAGCCCTTGTAGTCAGGCCGCTGCTTGGACGGGAGCGTCTGTTGTGTTGGCATGATGTCTCGCAGGCTTGGCCGTACCGCTCGTTGCCTCAGGAGTGCCGGCGGCGCAAATGCGAGACGGCCAGACCTATGGCCACGCCGGCCAGCAGGCCCAAACCGCCGCTCAGCAGCGCTTCGCTCGTGAACAATCCAGACGTAGTCGGTGGTTCGGGCAGGGCAGACGGCAATAGAGCTCTCCACTCGGTCGACGTGATCTGTGTCATTTTCGAGGCATCGTTCAAGCCGAAGAGGCAGATCTCACCGCCCGGCAGTTTGCAAAAACGCTCGGTGGGGCAGCTGGTGAGTATGTCCTGGGGAGCGCCCTCAGCGCACTTGGCGCCCGCGCTGCGCAGGACCTGCAGGGTCACCTCGGGATGCTTGGTGAGTTGCTCCGGCATGGCGGTCTCCAGCTCAACATGTGCGCGACGCGGCAGGGTAGTGGTCAGGCACGATGGATGGTCGCATTCCTTGAGCGGCCTGACGATCGGCCTGACGCTGAGGTGCAGCCGTCTGTCAGGCGCGCCTTTGCTTTCTACAAGCCCCTGGCGAGTACAAAGTCAAAAACACTGCGGCGTAGCTTGCCGTCCTGCTTTAAATCAATGGCCAACGATGGCTTGCGGCCGGCCCACGGATCTTTGGCAATGAAGGGGTCGCCCTTGAAATAGAGCTGCGTCGTCACCGGAACATGCAGCGAGTCCATGACCCGAAAGTGAATATGCGCAGGTCGCGTCAGCCCCCCATATTTCTCGAGCCCCGGGAGATTTGGCGGAATCGGGTATCGGCCCGGCACAATCGTCTCAATCTCGTATTGCCCCTTTTCATTCGTATACAGCATCCCCCGTAAGTGGAAAGTACCGGCCTCGGTGAAGTTGCCTGGCTTGTTGGTGTCGTATAAGCCAGCGTGATTCGCTTGCCACACCTCGATCAATGCCCCCGGCAGAGGTGTACGGCAGTCTGAACTGAACACTGTGCCGGTCAGAACAAGCCTGTCACCGGGCTCGTCAGGGCCTGCCAGCCGGGAGTGAGATGGCGCGCCGAACCGATAGAACGGACCGAGGACTTCGGACTCGGTGGGCCGACAGCCTTGCCTGGCAGCAAAAGCGGGGCCGGCCAGAAGCCCGCCCCCAAGTATCATGGCACTCTTGTGTAAGAGGGTTCGTCGTGAGAAGCCCAAGCCAGCCCTCGGGAATTGATGCTTGTCCATGTTTGCTGCCTTTCTGGATGTTTACACCCGCTGTACATAAAGACACGCCTGACGTAGCTGACCGGCCCGAGTAGGCGGTGCGACGCGCCGCTTGCTCGGGCCAGGTTGAGCGCAGGATTAGCCTAGCGTGCCGGTCGGCGGAAAGCAAGCAACGGCGGACGCGCGGTAGGGGAAGGCGAGACCCCATGGCTGCGAAAACGCTGAGTAACTGGGGTCAGCTTCCAATTAGCCCGTCAAATCCACAAAGCGTCCAGCGCAGGAAACCAGCGGCCAACGCCAGTCCGCATAAAATCTGCCATCCCCGGCCTGGAAAAGTTGCTGCTGCAGCGGGGCAAGGCACTCAAAATCATCAAGCTGTTGGCTATCCATGAACACCCCTCCCGAAACCCGCCCTGACCGCCCCGTCCGCTCCCAGTACGAAGACTTCATGCGCCATGTGGATACGCACGGCGTCTTCAAGGCCGACCGCACCGGCACCGGTACCAAGAGCGTGTTTGGTTACCAGATGCGCTTTGATTTGAACGAAGGCTTTCCGCTGGTGACCACCAAAAAGGTTCACCTCAAATCCATCGTGCAGGAACTGCTGTGGTTTCTGACCGGGAGCAGCGACAACAACTGGCTGAAAGAGCGCGGCGTGACGATTTGGGATGAGTGGGCCCGCGAAGACGGTGACTTGGGCCCGGTCTATGGCGTGCAATGGCGCAGTTGGCCGACACCTGACGGCGGGCATATTGACCAGATCAGCGAAGTCATCAAGACGCTGAAAACCAACCCCGATTCGCGCCGCATCATCGTGAGCGCCTGGAACGTGGCTGACCTCTCCAAGATGGCGCTGATGCCTTGCCACGCATTTTTTCAGTTCTACGTCGCACCTGCCACGGAAGCTGGCGGTAAAGGCAAGCTCAGCTGCCAGCTCTACCAGCGCAGCGCCGACATTTTCCTCGGCGTGCCCTTCAACATTGCCAGCTACGCGCTGCTCACGCACATGGTGGCGCAGCAATGCGACCTGGACGTGGGCGACTTCATCTGGACAGGCGGCGACTGCCACATCTACAGCAACCACGCCGAGCAGGTGGCCCTGCAACTGAGCCGCGCCCCCTTTCCTTATCCGACACTCAATATCAAGCGCAAGCCCGAGTCGATCTTCAACTACCAGTTCGACGATTTCGAGTTTCTGGACTACCAGCACCATGCGGCCATCAAGGCGCCGGTAGCGGTGTAGTTCATGCGCATCAACATGATTTTTGCCCGCGCCGCCAACGGCGTGATCGGCAACAACAATCGCATGCCCTGGCATCTGCCGGAAGACATGGCCCATTTCAAGCGCCTGACCCAAGGCTGGCCCGTCATCATGGGGCGAAAGACCTGGGACTCACTGCCGCCCAAATTCCGCCCCCTGCCCGGCCGCCGCAACGTGGTCATCACGCGGCAACAGGGTTGGAAAGAAGATGGCGCCGAGCCCGCTTCCAGCCTGGCCGACGCTTTGAGCCTTTGCGGGCAGTCTGAAGAAGTCTGGGTCATCGGTGGCGCGCAAATTTACGCGCAAGGCGAGCCCCTGGCGCAGCGCATCGAAGTCACCGAAATTGCCCAGGACTTTGAAGGGGATGCCTTTGCGCCCCCGCTGGGTTCCGAATGGATTGAAGCTGCGCGTGAGGATCACATCTCCTCCAATGGGCTGAAGTTCAGTTTTATCACTTACGACAAACACAAGGGGAATTGACATGTCAGGAGCCGGATTTCACGTCCACGGGCCGCACGACCACGAGCTGGAGCATGCCGCCCAGGGCGCTCATGGCGCAGCACACGACAGCGGCGGCGGCATGATCGCGCAGATCGCCGTCGTGACGGCCATCATTGCGACCGTGGGGGCCATTTTTGCCTACATGGGCGGTGCGACCCAGGCCAATGCAGGCCTGTATAAAAATAACGCCGCCATCAAAAAAACCGAAGCCTCCAACCAGTGGAATTACTTTCAGGCCAAGAGCACCAAGCAGTCACTCGCCGAATTCGCCCGCGATCTGGCGCCTGAAGACAGGAAGGTCGCCTACCAGAGCAAGATCGAGCGCTACGAAAAAGAGAAGAACGAAATCAAGACAGCAGCCGAGAAACTGGAGGCTGAAGCTGCCACCTGGGACAAGTCGTCGGACGACCAGATGCATCAGCACCACCGCTGGGCGCAGGCCACCACGGTGCTGCAGGTCTCCATCGCGCTGGCGGCCATTGCCCTGCTGACACGCAAGCGTTGGCTGGAATACGGCATGTTCGCACTGGCCGGCGTGGGCATGGCGGTCGGCGCGCTCGCCTTGCTGCATATTTAATAGCACCCCCTCCTTATCTTGCTTGCCCCGGAGCACCAAAACCATGAAAATCGCCACCTGGAACGTCAACTCGCTGGCCGTGCGGCTGCCGCAGGTCCTTGACTGGCTGGCGGCGAATCCGGTGGATGTGCTGTGCCTGCAGGAACTCAAACTTTCCGACGACAAGTTTCCGCTGCAGGCACTGGCCGATGTGGGCTACCAGAGTGCGGTGTTCGGCCAGAAGACCTACAACGGCGTGGCTATTTTGAGTCGCACGCCGGCACATAACATCGTGAAGAACATAGCCGGCTTCACGGATGAGCAGTCACGCGTGATCGCGGCGACGCTGGACACACCGAGCGGCGAGGTGCGCGTTGTCAACGGCTATTTTGTCAACGGCCAGGCACCGGGCACCGAGAAGTTTGAATACAAGATGCGCTGGCTGGACGGCCTGCGCACGTGGCTGCGCGAAGAACTCGTCCTGCACCCGAAGCTGGTGCTGTTGGGTGACTTCAACATCACCGCAGACGACCGCGACACGTATGACGCGCAAGGCCTGCACGAAACGATTCATCACACCACCGACGAACGGCAACACCTGCAGGGACTGTTCGGGCTCGGCCTGCACGATGCGTTCCGCCTGTTCGAACAGCCGGAAAAAACCTACTCGTGGTGGGACTACCGGGAGTTCGCGTTTCGCAGGAATCGCGGCCTGCGCATTGATTACATTCTGGTGAGCGATGCACTCAAGCTAGCCGTAAAAAGCTGCTTGATCGACAAGCTGCCACGCAAAAACGAGCGCCCGAGCGACCACGCGCCGGTCGTGGCGGAACTCGATTAGCCATAAAAATAATATCAATAATGAGCCATCTCACAATGGATATGGCCATTATTCATTTAAAACCCAGGCCCTGTCCCCCGCACCGGGTCGGCGCGCGTCCGACTCCGCCAGTTGGCCCGCTGGCTGCCTCGTTTTTATGACGCCGCGCCAATGCAGGCAGGCCGTAAAACCCTTGCTCGCCATATAGGCCGCCAACACAAACAACATACCGCCGCCTATGCCCGGCAGCCAGCCAGGCAGTCGCCAACGCAGCCCAGCGGGAGCAACCGGTAAATCAGAATGCCACGGCCTGGCCGTCCTTGCGCGGGTCGGAGCCGGCGACGTAGCTGTCGCCGCGCTTGTACACCAGCTGCGCGCCGCCAAAGGCAAAAACACCATCACCGCGCTCTACAGTGACCTCATGCCCGCGCGCAGCAAGCTCGCGAACCACGTCAGCGTCAAAGTTCGGTTCAACGGCCACCTTGCGTCCGCCCGTCACTCGCCAGCGTGGCGCATCGGCCGCGGCTTGCGGATTCTGCCCGTAGTGGAGCACGCGCAAGGCCATTTGCACATGGCCTTGTGACTGCATCGGCCCCCCCATCACACCGAAGGCCATTTGCGGCGTGCCATCGGCATGCATGGCGAACGCCGGAATGATGGTGTGCGAAGGGCGCTTGGCAGGCCCTACCTGATTGGCATGTCCCTGCTGCAGGGAAAAGCCATGGCCCCGGTTCTGCAGGCTGACGCCGGTGCCTGGCACAACAACGCCCGAGCCAAATCCCATGTAGTTGGACTGGATGAAGGAGACCATCATGCCGGAGGCATCCGCCGTTGCCACGTAGACGGTGCCGCCCGGCTTGGGCGCACCATGGCCGGGGTCGGCAGCCCGGTGGCGGTCAATCAGCCTGGCTCGCTCGGCCAGGTAGGCTGGGGCCAGCAGCGCGCTGGGCGGGATCTGCATGGCGTCAATGTCGGCGTTGTATTGATGCAGGTCTGCCAGCGCGAGTTTCATTGCCTCAATCGACAGGTGCATCGTATCAACATGGTCGGGCGGCTGGTTGCCAATCCCCAATGCCTCCATCATGCCCAGCGCCATCAAGGCTGCAATGCCCTGCCCATTCGGCGGCAGTTCGTGCACCATGGAACCAGCGAAGGGCTGCGCCAGCGTGCCGCACCAGTCGGCGCTGTGGTTGGCCAGATCATCCTCCGTCAGCGCCGCGCCATGGGCCTTGGCATGGGCCGCGATGCGCTTGGCCACCGCGCCGCGGTAAAACGCCTCGCCATGGCTTTCGGCAATAGCCTCCAGCGTGCTCGCATGGGCCTCGCTGCGGAACAATTCACCCGCGCGCGGGGCGCGGCCATCGGGGAGAAAGCATTCGGCAAAGCCAGGCTGCTCGCCCAGCCGCACACCGCCCAGCGCCCATAAATGCGCGATGACTGGCGATACCGCAAAGCCGTTGCGTGCGTAATCAATGGCAGGCGCGGCCAAGTCGGTGAACGGCAGGCGACCGAAACGGCGCGACAGTGCGCTCCAGGCCGAAACGGCACCAGGCACCGTAACGGCCTCCCAGCCTTTGTCGGGCATTGCGCCGTGGCCAGCGAAACGGTCGGCTGACCAGGCCGCGGGCGAACGGCCGGAGGCGTTCAGGCCGTGCAACTCCTTGCCGTCCCAGACAATCGCGAAGCCATCGCTGCCGAGGCCGCAACCGGTCGGCTCGACAACCGTCAACGCCATCGCCGTGGCGATGGCGGCGTCAACGGCATTGCCTCCGGCAAGAAGCATGCGCAGGCCAGCCTGTGCAGCGAGTGGCTGCGAGGTACTGACAACGTTGCGCCCCAGCACGGCAGAACGGGCCGAGGCATAGGGATTCGCGAAGTCCATGGCGGATGGAATGGGCATGGGTGCGTATTTCATTCGAGGGTGATCTTGCGTTCGCGAATGATGCGCGCCCAGCGCTGGCTGTCGGCCGACACCATCTCGGCGAACTGTGCGGGCGTGCCCAGTGGGGCGGGTTCAACGCCGAGTTTGGCCAGGCTTTCCACCACCTCGGGCGCGTGGGCCGCTTTCGCGAAGGCCTCATGCACACGCCCCACCAGATCAGCTTTCATGCCGCGTGGTGCATACAACCCAAACCAGGTCACGGATGAAAAACCAGGAAGACCCGCCTCGGCCACGGTCGGCAGCTCGGGCGCCAGTGCGGAGCGCTTGTCTCCGGTAACGGCCAAAGCACGCAGGCGACCACTCTTGACATGCGGCATGCCAGACGGGATGGAGTCGATCAGCACCGGCACCGAGCCGGCAATGACATCAGGAATGGCCAATGCCGTGCCCTTGTAAGGCACGTGGGTGATAAAAATGCCAGCCTGGGCCTTGAAGGCTTCGGTCGTCAAATGCACGATGGTGCCATTACCGCTGCTGGCGTAATTGAGTTGGCCGGGATGCTTTTTGGCGTAAGCGATCAACTCGGGCACCGTTTTCACAGGCAGCGACAGTGTCACCAGCAGCACGCTAGCGGCGTCGGCCAGGTGCGCAATCGGCGTGAAATCCTTGATGGGATCGTAGGGCAGCCTGGGCATGAGGTGCGGCGAGATGGCATGCGTGCTGCTCGTCGTCAATAGCAGGGTATAGGCATCGGCCGTCGCCTTTGCGGCCTCGGCCGAGCCTATCGTGCCGCCCGCACCGGCCTTGTTGTCAACGATGACCTGCTGCCCGATGTCTCTTGACACGCGCTGAGCAATAACCCTGGCAACCAGGTCGGTTGCGCCGCCGGCGGGAAACGGCACCACCAGTCGCACCGGCCGCTCGGGCCAGGCTTGGGCTTGGGCTTGGGCTTGGGCTTGGGCTTGGGCTTGGGCTTGGGCTTGGGCTTGGGCGGCTGCGGCAATGAGCGAGGCGACTCCGAGCATGCGGAGGCAGCTAGACAGATAACGCATGTGAAATTTTCCTTGAGTTGTGGGCGAGCGATGCCAGGAAAGTCAGCTCCGACGGCATCTTAGGAAGACTTCAGCATTACCACAATAAGAGAATTTGCAATGTTTGATTGCCGAAACGGCAAACCCAGGCACGCAAACTGCGAGGACTTATCGCTCATCGGACGAAATCAAACGGCTAGCGGCGTGGCATCAAAGCCCGAAACCGCAACCCGTCTATGGCTGGTCGGACAGGCGTTGCTTGAGATAGTCGAGAAAGGACTGCACCGCTTGCGGCAAGCTGCGGCCGGCCAGCGTTTGCACCTCGATATAGCGCAAACCCATGCCGTGATCGCGGATCGGAATCACCACCAGTGTGCCGGCAGCAACCAGGTGCCGCACCGACACCTCCCCGCAGACGGTGATGCCGCCGCCATGCACGACAAAGTTGTGCTGCGTCGTCATGCTGTTGCTGGTCAGCACGGACTCCATCAGCAATTGCTGGCGGCTGCACTCCATATCGATCATCTGGCGCACCGTCGTGTCCGGCGCAGGCAGCACCATCGGATAGGCGCACATCTGCGCCAGCGTGACCGACCGGGACTGGGCCAGGGGATGATCGTGGCGCATCAGCGCCAGAACGGGCGCCGGCTGGCGGTACTCGACCTTGATCTCCTTGTCCGGGGCACGGCTGAATCTCAATCCGATGTCTGCATCGCCGTCGCGAACGCGCACCGAAACCTGGACCGGTGGCTCGACATTCAACTCGAAAACGATGCCCTCGTTCCCGGCTCTGAATGCGATGATCAGCGGCGGCAGGAATTCGTTGGCGAAAGCCTCTGATGCGGCGATTCGCACCTTGCCCGAGCGCAGGCCTTGCAAGGCAAGGATCTCATGGATCGCTCTTTCCGCATCCAGGCTCGCCCGGCGCGCGTGCGTTGCCAGTATCTCGCCGGCCGCGTTCAGCACCATGCCACGCGGATGCCGCTCAAAGAGCGCCGTACCCAGCGCCTGTTCCAGCCCGGCAATCTGGCGGCTGATCGCCGAAGTCGCCACGTGAAGCCGTTCCGAGGCCTCAGTCAGTGAGCCGCAGCGCGCCACTTCGAAGAAATAACGCAGCGCCGTTTCCTGCAGGCAGCGCGCCCGCATGTCGGCCGCGGAAAGACTCATGATGGTCCTTTGATGGTTTTTTGATTCGGCAACTATATGACGCGAATGCGAGCGCTGTAATTTTTGCGAAAACGCAAGGACGAGGAATCACCACCGCACCCTGGAAGAACGCCAGCACGTTCACTGCGCCGCTCGACTTGGGGCTGCCGGATGCCTTTGCGCCTATTTGAGCAGCCGCGTAAAACCGAGCGCCCTGGCGACCACGCGCCGGTGCTGGCCGAGCTTGAACTGTCCTGAACCAATGCGCCGTCATACAGGCCATCCAAAGGCTTCAGGCCCACCGCCTCACTAAGCACTAACCGCTGACTACTGGCGCTCTAACGAAAACGTTTGGTGAACTCGCGCACCACGCCGATGATTTCGGCGCTACCCAGAGGTTTGACGGGGTAACGGGTATTCAGGGGCTTGAGGTAATAATCAGCGCCGTCCTTGACCAGTTGCTTGAACGTGGTCTGGTTTTTGCTGTTCAGCACTATCACGTAGTCGCCGGGCTCGGCCGTCAATTCGGGCTCCACCACCAGGATGGAACCTTCGGGAAAAGAGTCGCTGGTGCTGCCTACCATGCTGTCACCATGCACACGCAGGGCAAAAGTGTGGCGTTTGACCGGCACGGTGACAGGTACCAGCTCAAAGCCGCCCCTGGGCTTGAAATTGTCGATGACCGTGTAGTTGCCAGCCTCCACTTCGGAGATCAGAGGTATTTCAGCCCGCACATCGAGGCCCAGGCTCATGCGGGAGTCGCCTGACACGAGTTCGGCTACTCTCGGCTGATTGGCGCGCTTGGGCGCTGTCCCGTCTGGTTTTTCCCATTGTTGTACGGCACCGCGGCTGACGCCCACCGCATCAGCGAATTGTTGCTCGCTCAGCCCTAACAGCCGGCGTTTTTCGCGGATTAATGTGTGGATGCTCATGGAATATGAGGGTATTCCCACGACAAGATAGAAAAATATTCATGGATAGTTAAACTTTCCCCGAAATGCAGTGCCCCTGTTTGCTTGTACGATAAAAGAATGCTAGTTAAACTAGCCCAAAAATAACTGACACGCACAAGCCCCATCGATGACCCCATGGTCTTTGGAGCTGTGCCAAGGGAAGCAGGCTTAATTGATGGAAACAATTAACCAGACGCGACACCTCCAGCCTCATTCGCAAAACTGCCGGCACGTCAGTACCACGGCCGCGCCCGCCTTCCACAGCACGACAGCAAGCATCATTCAGGGCGAATTGCCACTCGCATACACGGGTTACCAGTAACCCAGAAAGTGGCACCATGAACTCTGCTGAACCTGCCACTTCACCCGCGCATATCCTGATCGCAGAAGACAGCGGCGTGCAGGCCTACATGTTGCGCCGCATCCTCGAACAAGAGGGGCACAAGACCAGCGTCGCGAACAACGGCCGGCTCGCACTGGAATTGGCGACCCAGATACGACCCGCACTGGTTGTCAGCGACGTCAACATGCCCGAGATGAGCGGCTATGAGCTGTGCCGGCAGATCAAGGCCAACCCCGACCTTTGTCATATTCCGGTGATACTGGTGACCAACCTGTCGGACCCCGATGACGTGTTGCTCGGACTCAAAAGTGGCGCCGACAGCTTTGTCATCAAACCCTACGACAAAACCCATATGCTGGCACGCGTACAGCATGCGCTCAGCAACCAGCGCCTTCGCACCGAGGCAGAAAAGGGCCCGGGGGTGGACATCTTCTTCCATGGCCAGACGCACCAGATTACGGCCAGCCGTGCGCAAATCCTCAATCTGCTGATGTCGACTTACGACGCCACCGCACAGCGCAACAGGGAACTTCACGAAAGCCGTGAACAGCTGGCCGAACGCACTGCTGAGCTGCTGGCGGCGAACCGTTTTCTTGACTCGATCATCGAGAACATTCCGAACATGATCTTTATCAAGGATGCGGCCGAATTGAAGTTTGTAAGGCTCAATCGGGCAGGCGAGGACTTGCTCGGTTATTCGCGCGACCAGTTGCTCGGAAAAAGTGACCATGACTTCTTCCCCCAGGACGAAAGCGATCATTTTGTGGCCAAGGACCGCGAAGTCCTGACCAGCGGCGGAATCATGGAAGTCGCTGAAGAGCCCCTGCAGACGGCCAACCAGGGAGTCCGCCTGCTTCGCACCAAGAAGGTGGCGGTGCTGGACGAGCACGGCGTGGCGACTCACCTTCTGGGAATTTCCGAGGATGTCACCCAGCAAAAAGAAATGGAAACGGAGATCCTCGACCTCAATGCGGCTCTGAAGGCACGGGCTGAAGAACTGGAAGCCAGCCACAAAAGCCTGGAAAGCTTCACGTCCGCGGCGACCCATGACCTTCGCTCACCGCTGAGTGTCATTGGCGGCTATGCCGGCCTGCTGGAAAAGAATTACGCCAGTCGACTGGACGAAAAGGGTCGGCGCTATGTGTCGGTCATCCGGGACAACATCAAAAGCATGGCCAAACTGATCGACGACCTTCTGGCTTTTTCCAAGCTGGGCCGGAGCGAGATCACCAAAGCCAGCGTGAACATGCAGGGACTGGCCCAACAGGTCATCGACGAGATCCTGCAACGCCATCCGGAAGGCAATAAGCCACGCATCGTGCTGGATTCGCTGCCGCCGGCTCCGGCAGACGCTGCGCTGCTGCGCCAGGTCTGGGTGAATCTGCTGTCCAATGCCGTGAAATACAGCAGCCGTGTCCCCAGCCCCCTGATTGAAGTCAGTGGCCGCCTTGACGGTGCAGAAGCGGTGTATTCGGTGCGCGACAACGGCGCTGGCTTCAGCATGGACCAGTATGACAAGCTGTTCGAGATTTTTCAGCGGCTGCACAGTGATGACGAGTTTGAAGGGACCGGGGTGGGCTTGCCCATCGTCCACCGCGTGGTGACCCGACATGGCGGTCGCGTGTGGGCCGAGGGCAAGGTAGGTCAGGGCGCGGTGTTTCATTTTGCGCTGCCTGTTTAACGTCATTCGCCCTCACCTCCGCCCTCACGGCCTGAGCGGTCTTGCGGCTCATCGGTCACGGAAGGATTTTTCACTGCCCGAATCACGTCAAAGCTCAGTCCATGTCCAGCACCTTGCATGAACCCAGCCAGGGTGGCCACGGGGATGACACCGGCAGACCGGGTGCTGCCGTACAGCTGAGCACGCTGATCATCAGGCTGGCCGCCAGCGCAACCCTCCTCACCGGCCTGTCGGTTCTGGCGGGTTGGGTATGGGAAGTGTCCCTCCTCAAGAGCGTGCTGCCGGGTGCGGTGGACATGAAAGCCAATACGGCGCTGGGCCTGATCGCGGCGGGCGCGGCCCTGTGGTTGCTGGACCTCCAGCGAGCGGCATTTTTTCAGCAGGGGGCGCAGGCACTGGCGCTTCTTGTCGGCATGTTGGGCCTGGCCACCTTGGGGCAGTATCTGTTCGGCTGGCGCCTGGGCATTGACGAGTTGCTGTTCCTCGACCGCCAAGGCGCGTACAACGCGATTCGCGGCCGCATGTCGCCTTACAGCGCCGCGGCTTTCGCCTGCATCGGATTGGCCTTGCTGATCCTGCCGCGATCCGGCCTGCACATGCCGGCATTTTTGGCAACGGCGGTAACGTTGATCATTGGCACGCTTTCCGCGATCGGCTACGCCTGGAACGCCAGCGAACTCACAACGGATGTTGTGCTGCCGCCGGTAGCGGTGAATACGGCGGTGGCCCTCATTTTTCTCAGTGCCGGCACGCTGCTGGCAATCCGCAAGCGCATGGCGCAACAAACGGCTTCTTCCTTCACGATCACATCGATGGAGGGGAAAATCCTCACCGGCTTTGCTGGCGCATTTTTGTTGCTGGCGATCGGGGGAGGGCTTACCTACAAGGCCACCACGGTTTTTGCAAGCTCGGCACAGCAGGTAGCCCACACGCAGCAGGTGCGCGCCGCCCTGGGCCGTCTTTACGGTGATATCTCTGAAGCGGGCTTCGCACAGCGCAACTACCTGATTACCGGCCAGACCGAGCAACTCGATGAATACCGGCATCTGCTCTCAAACATAGCCGCCCAAACCGGATCAATCGGTTTGCTCATCAGTGACAACGCCCGCCAGGTAGAAAATCTGGCGCCCCTTCAGCCGCTGATCGACCACATACACGACTTGCTGGACCAGGGGATCGAGCTGTACCAGACCCAGGGGTTTGGTGCAGCCAAAACCCTGATTGACTCGGGGCGGAGCCTGAACGCGATGCGATCCATTCTCTCGGTGATCCAGAACATGGATGCCGAGGAAGAGGCTTTGCTGGTCAAACGCGAAGCGGCTTCGACACGCTTTCAGCGCTATATGCTGGCCTCCATGTGCTTGACCATGGTGGTCGCGGCCTGTATTTTTATTGCCTTGTACCGCGAAATTCGTCGCGAAAACCTGGCGCGGCAACTGGCCGACCGGGCAATCGTCAGCGCCAAGAATGCGGCAGAACTTGCCCACCAGGAGGCCGACGCAGCCAACCGCGCCAAGAGCGCCTTCCTGGCCACCATGAGCCATGAAATCAGGACACCGATGAACGGTGTGCTGGGCATGGTGGAGCTGCTCAGCCTCACCCCGCTCAACGGAACCCAATACACCACCCTCAAGGCCATACGGGAATCCGGCCGGTCATTGATGCGGATCATCGACGACATCCTGGATTTCTCGAAAATCGAAGCGCAAAAGCTGGACATTCATCCCGAAATCGTATCCCTGAAGGACCTGGTCGAAGATGTCCACCACGTTTACTCTGGCAATGCCAGCAGCAAACGCTTGCTGATCACCCATCGCGTCGATACGGCGCTCAGCCCTGCCCTGACGGTGGACCCGCTACGGCTGCGGCAGATACTCGGCAACTTTGTCAGCAACGCGATCAAATTCACATCTCATGGCCGGGTCGAGATCACGGCGGACCTGATTGAGCGTAAAGACGGTGAAGACCGGGTGAGGTTCAGCGTGAAAGACACCGGGATCGGCATTTCCGAAGAGCATCAACGGCTGCTGTTTCAGCCCTTCGCCCAAGCCGAATCGAGCACAACTCACCGTTTTGGGGGCACCGGCCTCGGCCTCGTTATTTGCCGGCGACTGGCAGCCCTGATGGGCGGCTCCATCACCATGGTGAGCGCGCCGGGCGCAGGGACCACCATGACCCTTGACCTGTCGCTGCCCATCGCGGACCCCGCGTTGCTTCCGAAAGACAACCCGGATGTCCCGGACTCGTTTTCCGCAAGTCTGGAGACGCGCAGGACGGCGCCTGACGTGGCACAGGCCGAGGCAGAGGGCACACTCATTCTGCTGGCCGATGACCATCCCACCAACCGCTCGCTGTTGATGCGCCAGGTGAACCTGCTCGGCTATGCAGCGGAGAGCGCCAGAGACGGTGTCGAAGCCCTGAGCCTGTGGAAGTCGGGCCGATTTTCGCTGCTCCTGACAGACTGCAACATGCCCGAAATGGACGGCTACGAACTGGTCAAGGCCATACGCGAGCGCGAAGCAGCCACAGACTCCCGCCACTACCCCCTCATTGCCTGCACAGCCAACGCGATGGGCGGCGAGGCGGAAATTTGCCTCGCCGCGGGTATGGACGACTACCTTGCCAAGCCGGTGGAGCTAAAAAAACTGCTGGCCAAACTGGAGCGCTGGCTGCCCATTCCCGCGGCCCCCGTCACACCGCCCGTCTATTTTCCTGCAGCACGGCGGGCGAGGACGCCCATTGACCATGTGGCGCTGGCCAGAGTGTCTGCGGGCGATGCGGCCGTCGAGCGCGACATTTTCATCGAGTTTCAACGGGCCAATGAGGGAGACGCCGCGCTCTTGAGACAGGCAGTGGACGACGGCGACTCCGCCCAGGTCAAACGGCTGGCCCATCTCATCAAAGGCGGTTGCGCCATGGTCGGCGCCCTCGCGCTGGCCAACGTCTGTGAACGTATCGAGCGGGCCAGCCGCGACGGCGACTGGAAGACCATCGTGGTCAGCATGATCGAATTCGAGCAGGAATTGACGGAGCTAAACCGCTACCTGGCCGAGGTTCAGGGACCAGCCACCTCTTGAGTGCCGGCCAGCGTACCGGTTGGTCCGTGCAGCACGGCGGCCCTCATCGGACGTGCCGTTCCCGCAGCCATCGACCAAGCAGCCCAGCCAACCCGATTGCGATGGAAACTGACGACGGAAACCAGAAACTGGAACGCACTGGAACCTGGGACCGCACCCCATGGAAACTCATGGAGTGCAGCCGTTCTTACTCCAGGTGCAGCTCCTGGATTTTGCGTGTGATGGTATTGCGGCCAATACCCAGCTTCTGGGCGGCTTCAATCCGGCGCCCGCGCGTATTGAGCAGGGCCGTCTGGATCAGCCTGGACTCAAAACGGCGTGTCAGCACATCCCACACATCGCTACGACCCGCCGCCAGCAGCGCCAGGGCTTCTGCTTCAAGCCCGCTTTCCCAATTCTGCTCGCCAGCAGGCACCGTGGAAAACTGCGCCGCCGGAACAGCAGGCTCGGAACCATGCGCGGTGGGAGGGACGGACGCCAGAGGCGCCTTATCGCCCGCCCCCGGCGCTGGTTCGTGCGGCACGCCCAGCACTTCAGGTGGCAGGTCCTTGGCTTCAATGACCTGAGCAGGCGCCATCACGGTGAGCCAGTGGCAGATGTTTTCCAGCTGGCGCACATTGCCGGGAAAACCGAAGTTGCTCAGCTGCTGCAGCGCCGCATCGGAGATACGCTTGGGTTCCACACCCAGCTGCTTGGCGCTTTGCTGCAGAAAATGGCGGGTCAGCATGAACACATCTTCGCGCCGTTCGCGCAGCGCGGGCAGACGCAGCCGAATCACGTTCAGGCGGTGGAAGAGATCTTCGCGAAACCCCCCCTCCTTGACGCGCTGTTCCAGGTCCTGATGCGTGGCGGCAATCACGCGCACATTGGCCTTGACGGCGTTGTGTCCGCCAACGCGGTAAAAGTGACCGTCGCTCAGCACCCTGAGCAGGCGGGTCTGCAAGTCAAAAGGCATGTCGCCGATTTCATCGAGGAACAGCGTACCGCCCTCGGCCTGCTCAAAGCGGCCGCGCCGCATGGTCTGCGCGCCGGTGAAGGCGCCGCGCTCATGACCGAAGAGTTCGCTCTCGAGCAGGTCTTTGGGAATGGCAGCCGTGTTGATGGCCACAAAGGGGCCGTTGGCGCGCGGTGAGTGCTTGTGCAGCGCGCGCGCCACCAATTCCTTGCCCGACCCTGATTCACCGGTAATCATCACCGTCACCATGCTCTGGCTCAAGCGGCCAATGGCACGGAACACATCCTGCATCGCTGGCGCCTGGCCGAGCATTTCCGGCGCGGCCGCCATGCGCTCTTCGGCCACCTCCTCGCGCTGGCTTTCTTCCACAGCACGGCGTATGAGTTCCACCGCCTTTGGAAGGTCAAAGGGTTTGGGCAGGTATTCGAACGCGCCGCCCTGAAAGGCGGAAACAGCGCTGTCGAGATCGGAGAACGCCGTCATGATGATGACGGGCAGGCCAGGCAATTTTTGCTTGACCTTCTCCAGCAGATCCAGCCCCGACCCGCCAGGCATGCGAATGTCGCTCACCAGGACTTGCGGGCCCTCTTCCTCTGTCGCGTTTTCCAGCGCCAGGAGAACTTCACGGGGGTTGGTGAAACTGCGTGTAGGAAGGTCCTCACGAAGCAGGGCCTTCTCCAGAACAAACCGGATGGACTGGTCATCATCAACGATCCAAATCGGTTTCATGTTGTGCAGTCCCTTTCGTGCCATTCGCGTTATCGCGTTTATTTATCAAACCATGGAGGAAGACACACCTCAAGGCAACGGTATCAGCAGCTTGAAATCTGTCCGGCCCGGCACACTGTCGCACTCAATCAAACCGTGGTGTTGCTGAACAAAGGTTTGCGCCAATGTCAGCCCCAGCCCCGAACCGCCCTCGCGCCCTGATACCAGCGGATAGAAGATACGGTCTTTGATGGAGTCCGGCACGCCCGGTCCATTGTCAATGACATGCAATTCCAGTGCCAAGCGATAGCGCTGCTTGCCGAAAGTTACCTGCCGGGCGATTCGGGTCCTGAAAGTGATCTGCGCATCGCCTGCCACCATGCGCTCGGCGAGCGCCTGAGCCGCGTTGTGGGCGATATTGAGTACCGCCTGGATCAGCTGCTCGCGGTCGCCGCGGAAGCCGGGGATCGAAATGTCATAGTCCCGCGTCACGCGCAGCCCCTTGGGAAACTCGGCAAGGATCAGCGAGCGCACACGTTCACACACTTCGTGAATATTCACATCGCCCACCAGATGCGGTCGCCGATGCGGCGCAAGCAGGCGATCGACCAATGTTTGCAGGCGATCCGCCTCATGGATGATGACCTGTGTGTACTCGGTCAGCTCCTTGTCGATTTCCATCTGCAGCAATTGCGCCGCGCCGCGAATGCCGCCGAGCGGATTCTTGATTTCATGGGCCAGGTTGCGGATCAGTTCCTTGTTGGCCTGCGCCTGGTCAATCAGGCGTTCCTCGCGGTCCTGCTTGGCCTGCTGCTCCAGCGGCAGCAACTCCACAATCGCTTCGCCCGGCGTATCGGTTTGCGCCACCACCACATGGACCGGCATCGGCTCGTGGTTCAGCCGCCTCAGCCATGCGTCATACCGCAGGGCTGCAAACTCATTGCTGCCGGCCCCCTCCAGCGCATTTTGCAGAATCAGCGGTTCGGTAAAACAGTCGGGAAGCTGCGAGCCTTCAATGGTGCGGCGTGAGGTGCCCAGCGCGTCTTCGAGCGCTGCGTTGGCGAACACCACCACACCATTGGTACGCACCACGGCCACGAGCGTGGCCAGCAGATCAAACGATTGAAAGCGCGGGGACGCTGGGATGGGGAGTGAAATAGGGGATAAATGTGGCTTGTTCAAGCCGTCCATTTTGGCCCATAAGTGGCGGGTGAACGCTTAATTTGCGGCCGGGAGACGCGAAATCTCGCGCTTGATGCCGGCAATATCGCTCTGGTTGCGGGCGATGCTTTCCTTGAGTTCAGCCACGCGGTCCAGGTAGCGCTGGTAGTTGCGTCCTTCGATGCCCTGCTTTTCCGGCTCGCCGTTGTTGTACTCTTTTTGCTGCTCGGCCAATCGGGCCTCAGCCTTTTTCAGCTCGGACTCCAGAATGGCGCGCGAGTCACTGTCGCGCGCACGCTGCTCCGGGCTGCCATCGGTTCGCGGACCGCCTGAAGTTGCCGCCGCAGCGACGCGCACAGGCGCCCTGGGCACCGGGTTGCCCTGCACCACGGTGACATTGCCCCCCGACAGCAGCTTGCAATTCCGGTTCTGGGCATCCTTGGTGTTGTTGATGTACTCGGGCACGCCACCATTGGCGGCAACACAACGGTAAACCTGCTGGGCCCATGCGGTACTTCCCGCACCGGCCAGCAGCATGGACAAGAGGGACAGCGATAAAGTGGTTTTCATTCGGAACTCCAGATGCCCGCGGAGGCAAAGGACGGTCTATCAGTATGCTGCAAAGCGGTAAAAACACAAAGTCAGCGCCCCCATTACCCACCAGCCATAAAAAAAGACGGCATTTGCCGTCCTTTTTTGGCCACAAACCGTAAGCAACAGTAAGTGGCCGGGAGCCTGCAGCCCTGATTGCAGGGAGTTGATTACAGGGAGTAATACATCTCGAACTCGATGGGGTGCGTGGCCATGCGCAGACGCGTCACTTCACCCATCTTCAACTCAATGTAGGCGTCCAGCATGCTGTCGGTGAACACGCCGCCTTTGGTCAGGAAGCCGCGATCCGCGTTGAGGCAGTCCAGCGCCTGGTCCAGGCTGTGGCAGACGGTTGGCACTTTTGCATCTTCCTCGGGCGGCAGATGGTAGAGGTCCTTGGTAGCGGCTTCGCCCGGATGGATCTTGTTCTCGACGCCGTCGAGGCCGGCCATCATCAGTGCGGAGAAGCAAAGGTAAGGGTTGGCCAGCGGATCGGGAAAGCGCGCTTCAATGCGACGGCCCTTGGGGTTCGCCACATACGGAATGCGGATCGAAGCCGAGCGGTTTTTGGCCGAATAGGCCAGCTTGACCGGTGCTTCGTAGCCGGGAACCAGGCGCTTGTAGCTGTTGGTGCCGGGGTTGGTGATCGCATTCAGGGCACGGGCGTGCTTGATGATGCCGCCGATGTAGTACAGGGCGAAATCGGACAGGCCCGCATAGCCGTCGCCGGCAAACAGGTTTTTGCCGTCTTTCCAGATGGACTGGTGAACGTGCATGCCGGAGCCGTTGTCGCCCACGATGGGCTTGGGCATGAAGGTCGCGGTTTTGCCGTAGGCATTGGCCACGTTCTGCACCACGTATTTCAGAATCTGGGTCCAGTCGGCGCGCTGCACCAGCGTGCTGAAACGGGTGCCGATCTCGTTCTGGCCGGCGCCAGCCACTTCGTGGTGGAACACTTCGACCGGAATGCCCAGCGATTCGAGGATCAGGGACATCTCGGCGCGCATGTCCTGCGTGCTGTCGACCGGTGGCACGGGAAAGTAGCCGCCCTTGACGGTGGGACGGTGGCCACGGTTGCCGCCTTCGAGCTTGGCGCCAGAGTTCCAGGGGGCTTCGTACTCTTCGATTTTGAAGAAGGTACCCGACATGTCGGTGTTCCAGCGCACGTCGTCAAAGATGAAGAACTCTGGCTCGGGTCCGAAGTAGGCCGTGTCGCCCAGGCCGGAAGCCTTGAGGTAGGCTTCGGCGCGCTTGGCGATGGAGCGCGGGTCGCGGTCATACGACTTGCCGTCGCTGGGCTCCAGCACGTCGCAGCTCATGAACAGCGTCGTTTCTTCGAAGAACGGGTCAATGTTCGCGGTGTTGGGATCAGGCATCAACTGCATGTCGGAGGCTTCAATGCCCTTCCAGCCGGCAATCGATGAACCGTCAAACGCGTGGCCCGAGGTGAACTTGTCTTCGTCAAAGTGGGAGACAGGCACCGTCACGTGCTGCTCTTTGCCCCGAGTGTCGGTAAAACGGAAGTCAACAAACTTGACTTCGTTTTCCTTGACCATTTTCATGACGTCTGCGACGGTCTTTGCCATCAAAATCTCCTGTTGCTTGGATGGTTGTTAAAAAATTGTCTTCGGATGGTGAATGCACTTTTTGTGCCACAGCGGATGGCTGATCGGTTTTCGCCAAACCCCTGATTGTGCCGTTATCTGGCGCGGATTCTGTCGTTGCGAAGTCAGAATCTCAAAAAGAGGCATGCCGCCTCCGCACCAAGATGGTTCATCACATCAGCGCACTATATCGGTGCAAACCCTCAACGCACCAACTCAGGGCCTAATTTGACCTGGAATTTCTGCAAGCCCGCCAGCAAGGCGGGATAAGCCAGGCTCACCGCCTGCGGCGCGCCCTTGACGCCCAGTTCGATGTGGCGGCCGTAATCGGGGTGATCCACGCTGGGCAGGCTGAACACTTTCACCCCCACGTGCGCTGCCTCAATAGCGAGCATCAGGGGGGTCAGCGTGGCTTCCATGGAACCAAACACAATCACCGACTTTTCGATGTAGGCGGATTTCTGATGCAGATGGGGATAGCGCTGATCGAGCACCCACTCCATCATGGGCCAGGCCATGACCGGGAAGCCCGGAACAAAGTGCACCGCGCCCTCACCGGCCTGGCAGCTAAAACCGGGGATCTTGTTGTAGGGATTGGGAATGATCTGGGCGCCCACCGGGAACACGCCCATATTCAGGCGGTGGATGTTGTCCTCACGGTCGGGCTCATAGGGCAGCCCCTGCTCTTTCGCCACGTCCTGCATACGCTCCATGATCAGTCTTTTGGCTTCGGGGTGGAGGGCCAGTTCCACACCCAGGGCCTTGGCCGCACATTGCCGGGTGTGGTCGTCCGGTGTGGCACCGATGCCGCCGCAGGAAAACACCACATCGCCAGACGTACGCGCCGCCGCAAAGGCGCGCGCCAGGGTGGCGGTGATGCGGACCGGGTCGTCGCCCACGTAGTCGGCGTAGCCAAGTTGCATGCCGCGGGCACCCAGCAGCTCGATGGTTTTGGGCAGGTGCTTGTCGGCGCGCTTGCCCGAGAGAATTTCATCGCCAACGATGACGAGTCCAAAATTTGTAGTCATACAGGGCAGTCGTGAGGTTGCGGCAGGACAGCCATCAAGGCCGGACAGGGGGATTGCCGCCCAGCGAGCCGAAGCTGGGCGCCGGCCCCTCGGAAGCAGTCGGCGCCAATTCGTTCGCGATAGATTTAATAGCCTCCTGCGCAAGCGGATCGGGTGCCAGCGCGTTGTTTTTCTTGCGCAGTTGCTCCAGGGCGGCGAGCGTGTAGTGGGCAAACCAAAGCGACGAAAAAGCAAAAACCAGGGTGTATAGCCAGATGGCCACCGGCACGAGGATAGGCGCCATCGCCACGAACATGGCGCCCGAGGCCCAGATCAGGCTGGGCGCGGCACCGAGGTAGCCGCTGAGCACGCCGATGCCCAGCAGTACGGCACGGTTTTCCCGGAAAATCTGGCGCCGCTCCTCACTGCTCGCGTGGTCCACCAGCGCGTCATACGACATGACGCGGTAGGTGAGCCAGCCCCAGATCAGCGGCGGCAGGATCAGGATCAGCGGGGGAATCAGCCACAAGGGAATCGACAATACCAGTGCAATCACAGCGAGCAGGGTGGAGCCCAGCGACCAGAACAGGCTGGCCAGCAGGGAGCCGCCCCGCTTGCGCTCCAGTTGCGGAAACCGTCGTTCGGCCACCAGGGCCACCATGGCGGGCGTCATGAACATCGCCACAAACAGCAGCGAGGCAATCACAATGACGGGAATGGCCAGGAACAGCAGCAGTACCGGCGCCAGCACCACACGAAGGTCGCTCAGCCCCAGCCCTTCCAGCCAGCGGACCATCATGTCCACCAGCTCATAGCTTTCAAGGTTGCTGCGCACCGCGGCCAGCGCACCTTCCCAGAAAAAGTAGCCCAGGCCGAGTGAGATGGCGGCCATGATCACCAGGGGAAGGACCGACAGGGCGATGACCCGGGGATGCAGGCAGTACATGGCGGCCCGCCAGAAGGAGTCTAAAAGCTTGCTCATGGAGCTAGGATAACGCCAATGCATGGCAGCCTTCTGGAAGGAATGTTCCGCCGGGCCACCCACTGCGAAACGGCCACCTCGTGGATCGGCGCATCACACGATGTGAAAAGCGCAGGGACATCTCATGCGCGGCCGGCCAGCCGCTTCAAGCCCATCCACTGCTGCGACCAGAAGCCGCGCCCATAGTCACGGTTATTTTCGACCTGGTCACGCACGCCCGTAGGGATCCTTGAAGCCCTCAGGCTGCGGCAATGAATTCGCCGGATATCAAGGCAACCGGCTGGCAATGCACCCTATGGTCGGCTCTCCGCACCTGGTTCCCGTCGTGTTCTTGTCCAGGCCGAAAAAACCATTGAAGCGATCACCGGTTTTCCGGTGCCCAGCAATGCCTCCCGATAAAGCCCAGGGGGCACTGCCTGTAAAGCCAGCGCCCTGCCCATGGCCATGGGATCACTGCGGGTCATTGCGTTCTTTTGGCGGAAGGCCTGACCGCAAAACCAATAGCGCAAAATAGTGCAATAGCGGAGATCAGTCCCTGCTACGCCCGCAGACCGACCAGAGCCGACCAGAGGAGGCCCAGACGTTCCAGATGGTCTGGCACGTTATCGAGCGTCCGGCTAACATACACAATGAAACGAATGAAACGGCATTTAATGGCTGCCACACAACAAATGTGTGTGGCACAAGCCCTAAAAGTGCGCAGGAACGCCGTTGCCTGGTAGTCAATCTTAGCCACACCCGCAGGCTTGGGCTACCCCAAAGAGACACCTTTGGCAAGGTTAGCGGCCGGCTATTTTGCTAGATGTGACGGGAAGTACTCGTTTTTCGTTACCTAAATCACGAAATTCACAGAATCGGACAACTTTAGTAACATTTTTAAAATTGTGTGATTATTTTCCTACCCAATTACTCCTGTTGAGCGTAACTTGTAAGCATTGGTGACAAACCGGGAGCCGTAAATGACAAAAAATCCAGAACTACTGATGGCGGGGCTGCCCTTGATGGGCGTGCTCACCCTTTGGTACTGGCTGCGATTGCGCTGGATTGCGAAGGAAAAACGTCGCATCCCCAGGCATTGGCCCTTGCATGCGCGGCCGTTGGTGAACAGCGAGGAATTGCAACTCTGGCGCTGGCTGGCCGAGACTTTTGATGACCATCACATCATGATCAAGGTGCCGGTCACCCGCTTCGTCCGGCCTAACGCCAGTGAAAATGGGCTGTACTGGTACAGCCTGCTCAAAAACACCAGCTGTACATTTTCCGTGTGTTCCCTGGATGGCCAGATTGTTGGGTGTGTCGATGTGCCCAAGTCTTCCGGACTGTCCCAGAAGGCGAAAAATGTGAAGCACAATTTACTGGCGCAATGCGGTATTGCCTATGTCGTGATCAACGCATCAAAGCTGCCAAACCCGGATGATCTCCGCAATGACTTCCTCGGGGAAGCGGCCGCGAAGAGCCGGGATCTGAAGCGCGAGCAAGCCGCGGTGGCGGCCGCCCGCGCCAACCTGCAAAAGACGCTGGTTCAGCAACGCGATATGCGCCAGCGCCACGCTCCCCATGACTATCGGGACAGCACCAGCAGCAGCATGCCCACAGACTGGCACGATTCATTTCTCATCCAGTCCAACAGTATGCCGAGTGAGTTAAGGCACACTGACGGGCGCCAGGTAGCCTGAAGCTGAAGGGCAACCGCGCAAGCAGGCGTCAGGCCGAAATGCTGGCCAGATCCTGCACGGTGAGCCAGCGCCACTGCCCGGGCTTGAGATCTTCAGGCAGCATCAGCCCCCCGAGTTGCGAGCGGTGCAGGCCTTCCACCCGGTTGCCCACGGCCGCAATCATGCGTTTGACCTGGTGGTATTTGCCCTCGGTCAGCGTCAGGCTTAACTGCAGTTCGCCGGTTTTTTCGCAGGCAGCGGYCCGGACCGGCTTGGGGTCGTCATCAAGCACCACGCCTGCCAGCAGTTTCTGAACCTGTTTGTCGTCCACCGCATGCTTCGCCGTCACTTCATAGACCTTGGGTACATGGTGTCTGGGGGAGCTCATGCGGTGAATGAACTTGCCATCGTCCGACAACAGCAGCAAGCCAGTCGTGTCCTGGTCCAGCCTTCCCACCGCCTGCACACCCGCCGCAGCGCCACCGCCACGCAGGCGAATCGGTGACGGCAGCAAGGTGTAAATACTGGGGTAAGTACTGGGCTTCTGGGAACACTCATAACCGGCCGGTTTGTGCAGCATCAGGTAGGCTTTTTCGTGGTACTCCCACGCCACCCCCTGCACCGTGAAGCGAAGGTTTTCCGCAACAAACTCCATGGCCGGTTCCGTACAGGGGATACCGGCTACGGCCACAAAACCCTGTTGAATCAGACCCGCACAAACGCGCCGCGTGCCAAAGCCCTGGGAGAAAAGAATGTCCTGTAATTGCATGGTCGCCATGATGCTATTGTCGCCGGGCGAAAACCCCGAGCCAGCGAACACGGCACTAACTTAACAGCTTGATCAGCAGGGTCGGATGAAGTGTCCAGCCGGTCAGCCCGGCAAGGCCCATCAAAACGCCAAAGCCCGCCGGTACCAGGCTCAAGCCGTAAAGCCACCACAGCTGCGTGAGTGAAGTGATGGCCAGCAGGGAGATCGCAATCGCGATCAACGCATCAGACAGATCAAACTGGTCGTCGTGAAAATTCAATGCATCGTAATTGGCCTGGTCCGCCAAGGCCTGCAGCCTGAGTTCCTCTTTCTTTGTCGCCTGCTCCTTCGCCAGTTTCTCGTACTGGGCGATGGTTTCCTGATAGGCCGCTTGTCTTTCCACGGGTTTATCGGCTGCCTGCAGACGCAACTGCATCAGCGTCGCCTTGGCTACCTCCTCGCGCAGGTTTCTCGCCTGGTAAAAGGCCCAATGATCGATCTTGTCGGCCTGCGCCTGCTGCATGGCCTGCACGATATTGTCATCCTTGACCTTGCAGATGCCCATGAAGGTGGCCAGCAGGGCGACGGCGATCGCCACGGCCGGGTTCAGGCGTGACGACTTCGCGCCCGTTGTGGTCTCAGCAGCCGCTGTGACGATGTCCTTGGGATCTATTTCCATACGATTTGATACCGGGATTGATGAGAAAAGGCGACACCTAGCAAAACATCAGCGCCAGCCATGCCGGGTCGTCAACGAAGTTCAGCAGCAGATAGGCGCTGAGTCGGTAAGCCCAGAATTTTCCGCTTATTTTTATGTCTGCCCAAGTCACAGCAAGCGCCCCAGCCTACGTACGAATGACGCGCGAATTCAACGTCAATTAACGGCCGAAGAAGATGGTTTGAATAAACCCCCGCCAGTGG
>NZ_JBFUJT010000022.1:0-94038 GCF_056401235.1 Polaromonas sp. P4_F9
AGGATGGAGCGCAGCTCTTCAAAGATGTAGATCAGCCCGAAGGTCAGCAGCACCTGGTCGAGGTGGTCGCGCTTGTAGAAATGGCGAAACAGCAGCCATTCGAGCGCCAGGCCGAAAATGACCGCGAGCACGGCGCCCAAGAGGATGGCCAGGCTCAGGCTGCCGAGCTGGGCGCTGAGCGACCAGGCCAGGTAGGCGCCCAGCATGTAGAAGCTGCCGTGCGCCAGGTTGACCACGCCCATGATGCCGAAGATCAGGGTCAGGCCGGCTGCCAGCATGAACAGCAGCAGCCCGTACTGCACGCTGTTGAGCAGTTGGATGAGGAAGTTGGCTAAATCCATAAATTGGTTTCAGGTATGCCGGCGCGTCAGCAATAACAGACTGCCCATGAGCGTGAAAAGACTGCCCGAACCGCGGTTGAACCACCGCACGGCGCGGCTGGAGCGCAGCAAAGGCGCGATGCGTGAAACGCCCAGCGCGCAGCAGGTGAGCACCGTGAATTCAAAGGCCATGAAGGTGRGGGCGAGGATGGCGAATTGCGGCACAAAGGGTGCAGCGGGGTTCAGGAATTGCGGGAAAAAGGCCGCAAAAAACAGCACGGCCTTGGGGTTGCTGGCGCCGACCAGAAAACCACGCAGGAAAAACGAGCGGCGTTGCTGTGGCGAATGCTCTGCGCTGGCGTCCAGCACGGCGGCTTCGCTGCGAAAGGTCTTGATGCCCAGCCAGATCAGGTAGGCCGCCCCGATGACTTTGGCCACGGTGAAGGCCGTCTCGGATGTCGCCAGCAGCGCGCCCAGGCCCATGGCCGACAGCAGCATGACACACAGCACAGCGCTGACGCTTCCGGCCACCGAGGTCATGGCCTTGCGTGGCCCGTGGTTCAGGGCATTCGTCATGCACATCAGCATGGTCGGGCCCGGTGTCAGGATGAGCAGCGCGACGGCCGCTATGTAGAGGAGGTAGGTGGTGAGCGTCATGGTGGTGAAGATAGCATCGCGACAAGACGGCAAACACGCGCCGTACCAGTTTGTTCAAAAAATGGGGCGGAGCGGGTACGCAGTAAGCGACCGTGGCGGCTCTCCAACCCAGCAGGGGCCGCGGGACTGGCTTTGCCAGACCGCAGGCGCAGCGGCCCCCCCGGGGGGCAGGGAGCTACACGCAGTGAGCGACCGTGGGGGCCATGCCTAGCCCATCTTGCAGCCAGCGCCGGAGTCGGCCAGTGCCTTGGCCGCAACGCCGAGCACCTTGTTTTCCTTGTTTTCCACCACACGCAGGTACATGTCCTGCACCGGGTTGTGTGCCTTGCTCATGGTCCACTTGCCGCGCGGGCTGTCGATGGTGGCGCCTTCCATGGCCTTGTAGAGCGCGGGCTTGTTGGCCAGGTCGCCCTTGACGGCGTTGGCACCCTGGATCAGCAGCAAACCGGTGTCATAGCCCTGCACGGCGTACACGTCCGGTTGCGACTTGAAAGCCTTGGCGTAGTCGAGGCGGAATTTCTTGTTGCGCGGTGTGTCCAGCGAGTCGCTGTAGTGCATGGTGGTGATGATGCCGTCCGCGGCAGGACCGGCCGCGTCCAGCACGCCTTCGGTCAGGAAGCCGGAGCCGTAAAGCGGGATCTTGCCTTTGAGGCCTGCCGCTGCGTAGTCGCGGATAAACTTCGCAGCGCCGCCGCCGGCGAAGAAGCAGGCCACGGCATCGGGCTTGAGTGCGGCGATTTCGGTCAGCAGCGCCTGGAATTCAACGTTGGGGAAAGGCAGGCCCAGCTCCTTGATGATGGTGCCGCCGGCCGCGGTGTAGCTTTCCTTGAAGCCTTCAAAGGCCTCGTCGCCGGCTGCATATTTCCAGGTGATCCACACGGCCTTTTTATGGCCCTTTGCGATCATGGCCTGGCCCAGGGCGCGGGTGGGTTGGGAGTTGCTGAAGGAGGTGCGGAACACATTGGGTGCGCACAGGCTGCGGGTGGCGGCATGCACACCCGCGTTGGGAATCAGGCTCAGTACGCCGCTGTCACGCGCGACCTTCTGGATGCCCATCTGCACACCGGAGTGCACCGTGCCGACCAGTACGTCGACCTTGTCGCGTTGCACCAGTTTGCTGGCGTTTTCAATGCCTTTGGAGGGTTCGGACTCGTCGTCGACCTTGAAGTATTCGATCTCGCGGCCGCCCAGCTTGCCGCCTTGCTCATTGATCGCCAGGCGAAAGCCGTTTTCAATGGCCACCCCGAGCTGGGCAAAGGTGCCGGTGTAGGGCAGCATGAAGCCCACACGCACCTTGCCGGACTGTGCGCGCACGATTTCGGGCAGCAGCAGGCCAGTGGATGCGGCGCCGATAACGGCAGCACTGCGGGTCAAAACGAGTCGGCGTGAGGTCATGGAAAAACTCCTGGTTGAGACGGAAACGTACCAGACGGATATTAAGGGTGCGGTGCGCCGGCAGCCCTAGTGTAAAACCCGAGATTGAAGATTAAATTGTTTATATCTAAAGCAATTGCCGTGCCCGTTTGAAGCTGCTTGAAGCAGTTTGAACAATCTTCCGCAGCCTTTATCTGGCTTGCTGGGTCTGGCGCAGCTTGAAGCGTTGTATCTTGCCGGTCGCAGTTTTGGGCAACTCGCTCACAAACTCTATCCAGCGCGGGTACTTGTAGGGCGCCAGCAGCTGCTTGACGTGGGCCTGCAGCTCCTCAACGGTCGCGCTCTGGCCGGACTTCATCACCACATAAGCCTTGGGTTTGACCAGCTGGTCGGCGTCCATCACCCCGATCACCGCGACCTCGAGCACGGACGCGTGGCTCATGAGGCAGGCTTCCACCTCGAACGGCGAGACATAAATGCCACCCACCTTGAGCATGTCGTCGCTGCGTCCGCCGTAGGTGTAGAAGCCATCGGCGTCGCGCGTGTACTTGTCGCCGCTCCTGGTCCATTCGCCGGCAAAGGTGGCCTTGGTTTTGGCGCGGTTGTTCCAGTACATCAGGGCAGCGCTCGGGCCGCTGATCTGAAGCTCGCCGATCTCGCCGACGCCACATTCGTGGCCATCGTCGGCGACGATGCGCAGCGAGTAGCCCGGCACGGCCTGGCCGGTGGTGCCGTAACGCACTTCGCCGGGCCGGTTGCTCAGGAAAATATGCAGCATTTCCGTCGAGCCAATCCCGTCCAGGATGTCACAGCCATACTGCGCCGTCCATTTCTTGCCAATCTCGGCCGGCAGGGCTTCACCGGCGCTGGTGCAAATGCGCAAGCGGAGTTCGGATTTCGCCGGCCGGGCCGGGTCTGCCAGCAGGGCGGCATAGAGGGTGGGTACGCCGTAGAAGATGGTGGGCTGGTATTTCCTGAGCACCCCAAACACCTCGGCCGGCGTGGGGCGTGCGGGCAGCAGCACCGTGGTGGCGCCCACGCTCATCGGGAAGGTCAGTGCATTGCCCAGGCCGTAGGCGAAGAACAGTTTGGCAGCGGAATACACGACATCCGATTCCTGGATGCCCAGTACCGCCCGGCCATAGAGTTCGGCTGTCTGGATCAGGTGACTGTGCAGGTGGACCGTACCTTTGGGCGTGCCCGTGGAGCCACTGGAATACAGCCAGAAGCAGGCGTCGTCGGAGCAGGTGTCCGCGACGGTTTTTGCGGCTGAAGCGGTACGCACCAGTTGGCTTACCGTGGGGTGAGTTGTGGAATTTTCAGTGTCCGCGACGATGACGGTCTTGAGTGTTTCCACCTTGCCCAGCAGCGGCTCAAAGGCCGGCAGCAGGGCCTGCGAGACGATGAGCCCCCGGGCGCGCGAGTCACGCAGCATGAATTCAAAATCCTGGCTGGTGAGCAAGGTGTTGGCAGCCACCGGCACCACACCAGCCAGGATGCAGCCCAGAAACGCGACAGGCCACTGGGGCGTGTCCAGCATCGCCAGCATGACGCGGCTTTCGGGCTCGAAGCCCTGGTCCCGCAAGGCATTGGCAAAGCGCCGGGCTTGCGCGGCAAGCTCGCCGTAGGTGAGTTGCTCTCCGCTCAGGCCGTTGATGAAGGCAACCTTGTCGGGGCGCTGCGCATTGCGCTCGAGCAGGTCGTGCGCGGCGTTGTAGTCGCGGGGAATGTCTACCAGGGGTGGGCTTGTGGAATGGTCGACGCGACTCAGTTGCATGCGTGTCTCCGGTTACTTGTAGTTGTATCGCTTATTTCACCTGTTAATCAAGAGCAGGAGGCAATAAAAACAGAGAGAACGGCGAAGAGCGGGAGGCAACAACGAGGCGAGCCACGGTTTTCCTGTTCTTAGGCGGTGGCCGGGCTGCTCCCCACGGCTTGCAACGCTTCGGCGAGCCACTGGCGGCACCATTCGGTGCCCTCCTTTTCGGGCATGGTGCCGCTGCTGGCGTCGTGACACCAGACCTCGCCGATGCGCTGCGCGCCAAGATCCTGCAGGCGCTCGTCAAATTGCTTGCCGCCAAAGCAGAATGTCTGCGCGTGGGCGCTGTCACCAAGCGCGATCACGCCGTAGCGCACGTGGCCCAGGAACCGCGGTTGGGAGCCCAGTGAGTCATACAGGGCGCGGGCATTGTCCGGGACATCGCCCGCACCATACGTGGAGGTGCAGATGAGATAAAGCGCATCTTCTGCCTGGGCGGCATCAAAGGTCGTGATGTCCAGTGCGTCCATCAACTGGATGTCGATGCCGCTCACCAGGTCTGCGCAATCCATCTGAATTGCCTGTGCCACATGGTCGGCGGTGCTGGTCATGGTGCCCACCAGGATTTTGAGCTTCATCGAATAATCTCCGGAAAAAGTATGTGGCAAGTTGTCAAAAACAGCCGCACTGCGGCATTCGCGCCAGTCGGCTCGAGCATCAAGGTTAAGCGATATTTGCGCCGCGTTCGCTGAGCAGTTCGCGCAGCAGCGAGCGGTGGCAGCGCGCTTCGTTGTCGCAGTAACAGCCCACGGAAAAATTGGTGCGCTGCGACAGCGCGGCCAGCAGGTCCAGGCTGCGGCTGGCATCCGGCTCGGCCATCTCGGCGCGGTATTTTTTTCTGAAGGCGATCCAGTCCCGGTCACCCTCCGGGCCGGACTGGGCAGACTGGCCCAGTTTCATGGTTTCCATGCTCGGCGCGAGGTTGGGGTACCAGACGTCGTACCAATTTTGTGACGAGAACTGGCTTTTGGGAACGCCGCGGGGAGGTCTGCGGACCGTGCCTATGCGCAGGCCTTCATCGGCGCTGCGGGCTGTACCCAATTTGACGATTCTCACAGTCATGCCAGTCTCCTCGTTTTGCGGTCTGGCCTCCTGTCGGGCCAAGCGTTGCGGACAGCGGTTTTTTGTGGAGCAACACTATTTGAAGCTGAAATCGGTTCGAAGCCCTGTCGGGTCCAAGGCCTTCAAGGCGTTTCGAATCCACGGTTCGATTATTCCGGTGTGAGAGCCCATCTTGTGGCGGTGCGGGCGCTGTCCGGCATCTTTCCGACATGAGAGATTGCAAAAAAATACGCGGTGCCTGCAGAATCGCCTCTGTCCGCGCTACAATAGCAGACTAGTCGGAGTGTGGCGCAGTCTGGTAGCGCACCTGGTTTGGGACCAGGGGGTCCAAGGTTCGAATCCTTGTACTCCGACCAACGAATTCATCAAAAAAGCTCACCTGTGTGGGCTTTTTTTGTATCTGCGTTTCATACCTGCCCGTAGCTCAGTTGGATAGAGCATCAGCCTTCTAAGCTGAGGGTCGGGGGTTCGATCCCCTCCGGGCAGGCCACGGCACCAGGCCAGCGTGCCGTGGCATTCGCTGCGCTTCATCCTCCTCCCGCCTGACCTCTTTCCTGGTCCCTTAAATCTCACGGATCATCCGCCTTACAGCGCTTCCTGGCTGGTTTTGGCCTGCTTGTTGGTGCACTTTTGCAGCAAACAGTTTTAACTTTTGCGTACATTGTTGTCGACATAATTGTTTACTTTAATGTTGATGGTGTTCAATCAAGGAAAAATACCCTCATGAGAAGTTCAATATCCCGGCCTGGCGGCTGGAAGGTCATCAGGCTTGTGCCGGCGTGGGCCGCCCTGGCTTTGCTGGCTTTGGGTTCGGCCTTCGCGGAGCCGCTGCGCGTTGCGGGAAACTTCGCAGCGAATCACTCCAGCAGCCTGGCAATGGCCCAGTTCAAGCTGGACGTCGAAAAGGTTTCCATCGGGCAGATCCAGGTCGAGGTCTTCCCGGCGATGCAGTTGGGCAGTGCCCAGGACAATGTGGACCAGGTTCGCAGCGGGAAGCTGTTCATGACCTGGATCTCGACGGCCTACCTTTCGCGCACGGTCCCGGAGCTGTCGGTACTCAGCATTCCATTTCTGTTTACCGACCGTCAGATCGCCTTCAAGGTCGTCGACGGCAAGGTTGGCGCCATGCTGGGAGGCAAGTTCGCCGCCAAAGGTTTTTTACCCCTGGGTTTCATGGAGTTGGGGCCACGTCAGCTGACCAACAGCCAGCGGCCAGTCCGCTCGATCACTGATCTGAAAGGGCTGAAGCTGCGTCTGCAGCCGGATGAAATCCATATCGCGACGTTTCAGGCGTTGGGCGCGAACCCGGTGAAGATGGACATCAAGGAGGTTTATGGCGCGCTGCAGTCCGGTGCGCTGGATGCCCAGGAGAACCCCTTTGCCGTGATCCGGGACCGGAACTTCCATGAGGTGCAGAAGTACCTGACCAACACCTCGCATTTTTTCGATTTCATCGTGCTGGTCGCCAACAAGCAAAGGTTCGAAGCGCTCAAGCCGGAGCACCAGAAAATCATTCAGGACGCGGCCACCAAGGCGGCCATCGCGCAGCGGACCTCTGCCGCCGCGGAAGATATCGGCGCGATTGTCGATCTGGCAAACAGGGGCATGAAGTTTGAACCCGTGCGCCCTTCGTTCCGGGCTGACATGCGCAAGGCGACAGAAGGTATCGTCGACAGCGTGCGCCAGAAAGCCGGCGCGGACCTCGTTCAGGCTACCCTGGACGCCGCCGTGCGATAAGGACGGCGCCCTCAACGGCCCCGCAGTTACCGTTTTGCGTACTGTGTCTTGCCAAACAGGATGTCGCGTTCCTTGTCGCCCGTGAGCGGGCGGCGCAGGTCCGCCAACACCTGCACGCCGCGCTGTACGGCCGGGCGGGCGCTGACGAGGTCGAACCATTTTTTCAGGTGGGGGTAGTCGGCCCAGTCGATGCCATGGTTGGCCCAGTTGCGCAGCCAGGGGAAGATGGCCACATCGGCAATGGTGTACTGGTTGCAGGCGATGAATTTGCTGGTGGCCAGCTGCCTGTCCATCACGCCGTAGAGCCGCCTGGTTTCATTGGTGTAGCGGTTGACGGCGTAGTCGATTTTTTCAGGTGCGTACTGGCGAAAGTGGTGGGTCTGGCCGATCATGGGACCCACGCTGCCCATCTGGAACATCAGCCATTGCAAAACCTGGAATTTGAGCCGGTCGCTTTTCGGCAGCAGCTTGCCGGTTTTGGCGGCCAGGTAAAGCAAAATGGCGCCGGATTCAAACAGCGAGATGGGCTTGCCGTCCGGGCCATGAGGGTCGACCAGTGCGGGAATCTTGTTGTTGGGACTGATGGCGAGAAAGTCCGGCTTGAACTGGTCGCCTTTGCCGATGTTGACCGGAAAGGCCTGCCAGTCGCGGCCGAGGCGAAAGCCGCACTCCTCGAGCATGATGTGGACCTTGTGGCCATTGGGAGTGGGCCATGAGTAAACGTTGATCATTGGTGTTTCCGTGTTTCCGTGTTTTCTTTGGTACCAGGGTGCCTGCTGCACTGTAAAAGAAAAGCAGAAACCCTGTTTGAGCGGCTCTGAAACGCGCGGATGTCCTGCGGCGTGGATATTCGCTGCGTGGCCTGGAGGGGCGCTGTTTCTCAAATGGCCCTGAAACGGCCCTGAAACGCGAGCCGACATTTGGCGACATTTGCGCTCTGGACTGACATGGGCGCGCCCGCGCAACGCACAAGTAAGCCGCCGGCAGCCATGGGCTGTATGGCGCCGGGCCCGTCAAAAACCCGAAGCGGCTCAGGCGCCGCGCGTCACCGGCATGTCGATGTCACCGGGCATCGCCAGATGCTTGGCCAGTTCCAGCTTGGCCAGGGAAGCACGGTGCACTTCGTCCGGCCCGTCGGCCAGGCGCAGCGTCCGCTGGTGCGCATAGGCGTAAGCCAGCGGGAAATCGTCCGACACGCCGCCGCCGCCATGCGCCTGGATGGCCCAGTCGATGATCTGGCAGGCCATGTTGGGCGCTACCACCTTGATCATGGCAATCTCGGCCTTGGCGACCTTGTTGCCCGCGGTGTCCATCATGAAGGCGGCCTTGAGCGTCAGCAGGCGGGCCTGCTCGATCATGCAGCGGGCTTCGGCAATGCGCTCTTCCCACACCGACTGGCGGGCGATCGGTTTGCCGAAGGCGGTGCGGGTGTTCAGGCGCTTGCACATCAACTCGAGCGCGCGCTCGGCAATCCCGATGCTGCGCATGCAGTGGTGAATGCGTCCGGGGCCAAGCCGGCCCTGGGCGATTTCAAAGCCGCGGCCCTCGCCCAGCAGCAGATTGGCGGCGGGCACGCGCACATTGGTCAATCGCACTTCCATATGCCCGTGCGGTGCGTCGTCGTAGCCAAAGACAGAGAGCGGGCGAATCACGGTGATGCCTGGTGTGCTGGCGGGCACCAGGATCATCGATTGCTGCTCATGACGGCCGGCATCGGGGTTGGTCTTGCCCATGACGATGTAGATGGCGCAGCGCGGGTCGCCCGCGCCGGACGACCACCACTTGAGGCCGTTGAGCACATAGTCGTCGCCGTCGCGTTCAATGCGGCACTGGATGTTGGTGGCGTCGGACGAGGCGACCTCGGGTTCGGTCATCAGGAAGGCCGAGCGGATCTCGCCCTTGAGCAGCGGGTCCAGCCACTGGTCCTTGTTGGCTTCGGAGCCATAGCGTGCAATGGTCTCCATGTTGCCGGTGTCGGGTGCCGAGCAGTTGAACACCTCGGCCGCAAACGGCACGCGGCCCATGATTTCGCACAGGGGCGCGTATTCGAGGTTGGACAGGCCTTCAGGCGCGCGCGGGGAGTGCGGCAAAAACAGGTTCCAGAGGCCGGCGGCGCGTGCCTTGGGTTTGAGCTCTTCAATGATGGCCGTGGGAATCCAGGCGTTTCCCTTGGCCCGGTTTTCGGCGATTTCCCGAAAGAAGCGGGCTTCGTTCGGGTAGACATGCGCCTCCATGAACTTCAACAGGCGCGCCTGCAGTTCCTTGACCTTGGGGGTGTAGCTGAAATCCATGATGTCTCCTGCAGGGGTGTTGGTGATGGGGTAAAAAGTTGCCGCGTCAGCGCTGGCTTTCAAGCGCAAAGCCCCAGGCCATCCTGGCCAGCAGCGGTGCGCCCGCTGCCGAACTAACCGCCTGCGCGCTGGAGGCGGTACCGGCTTCCACCCGTTTGGCAATGCCCTGCAAAATGGCGGCGAGGCGAAACAGGTTGTAGGCCAGGTAAAAGTTCCAGTCGGCCTTGAGGGCTTCGGGTGTGGCCAGGCCGGTGCGCTCGCAATAACGGCGAATGTATTCGGCTTCCGAAGGAATGCCCAAGCTTGCGATGTCCAGGCCGCCAATGCCGCGAAACGCGCCCGGTGGTATGTGCCAGGCCATGCAGTGGTAGCTGAAGTCTGCCAAGGGATGGCCCAGGGTGGACAGCTCCCAGTCGAGCACCGCCAGTACGCGCGGCTCGGTGGGATGAAACATCAGGTTGTCGAGCCGGAAGTCGCCGTGCACGATGGAGACCATGCTGTCATCGCGCGCGCCGGCAGGGATATTGGCCGGCAGCCACTGGATCAGCGAATCCATCTCGGGAATCGGTTGGGTAATGGATGCCGCGTACTGCTTGCTCCAGCGGCCAACCTGGCGCTCAAAGTAGTTGCCGGGCTTGCCGTAATCGGCCAGGCCCCGTTCTGCAAACTTCACGGTGTGCAGGGCGGCGATCACGCGGTTCATCTCGTCATAGATCTCGCCGCGCTGGGCGTTGGTCATGCCGGGCAGGGACTGGTCCCAGAGGACCCGGCCCTCGACGAACTCCATCACATAAAAAGCCCGCCCGATCACGGACTCGTCTTCGCACAGGCAGTGCATCCTGGCGACGGGCACGTCGGTGCCCTGCAGGCCCTGCATGACCTTGAATTCGCGCTCCACCGCGTGGGCCGACGGCAGCAGCCTGGCCACAGGGCCCGGTTTGGCCCGCATGACGTAAGACCGCCCCGGTGTGATCAGCTTGTAGGTCGGGTTGGACTGGCCACCCTTGAATATCTCGACGGTCAACGGTCCTTCGAAACCCTCGAGGTGCTGTTTCAGATAGGTGCTGAGGACGTCGATGTCAAAGGCCTGCTGCCCGGAAACGGCCCGGGTGCCTACAAAATGGTCGAAATTGCTCATGTGCTTATTTGTCCATATCGGCTTCGGAGATGCGCATCAGGGCTTCGCGGTTGCGCACCACCAGGCCCCCTGGCTCGATGCGGATGGCCTCCTCGCGCTCCATGGATTTGAGCTCCTGGTTGACGCGCTGGCGGGAGGCTCCCAGCAACTGGGCCAACTCCTCCTGGGCCAGCTGCAGGCCGATGCGTATCTCCTGGCCGTCGGCCAGGCTGGGCACGCCGTAGCAGCGCACGAGGTGCAACAGCTGCTTGGCCAGGCGCGCGCGCAGGGGCAGGGTATTGAGGTCTTCCACCAGGCCGAAGAGCTGACGCAGGCGCCGTGCATGGAGCCGCAGCATGGCCTCGTAGAGCTCCACATGGGCTGCCAGAATTTTTCTGAAATCGGCCTTGGCCACGCACAGGATCGTGGTGTCGCCGTGCGCATACGCGTCGTGCGTGCGGCGGTCGCCGTCGAAAATCGCCACGTCGCCAAACCAGATGCCTGGCTCGACATAGGTCAGGGTGATCTGCTTGCCCGAGAGGGAGG
Organism: Polaromonas sp. P4_F9; assembly: GCF_056401235.1. Classification (NCBI taxonomy): domain Bacteria; kingdom Pseudomonadati; phylum Pseudomonadota; class Betaproteobacteria; order Burkholderiales; family Comamonadaceae; genus Polaromonas; species Polaromonas sp. P4_F9. The sequence continues at coordinate 10,924 of NZ_JBFUJT010000022.1, forward strand.
TGGAGCTTACGCGCACGGCTCCCTTCGCGCAGGCAATCCATTCTTCCGGCGGATCGCCGCGGGCGGCAATCAATTCGCCGTCTTTGTAGCGTTTGACGTAAGCGCATCGCAGGATGTCGTGCCTCAGGGACGGGGACAGTGATGAAAACCAGCGACCACTGTTGATGGCCGCTCTTTCATCTATCGTAAGAATAGGATCGTCCATGGCCTGTCTTTTAAGTGACTAACAAGACCACCATTGTCACCCCAGGCACGCCCCTTGCGCCACCCCGCTGTCACCTCGGCGTCGCCGGAGGAACTCGCTGTTCAAACCTGTCACCCAGGCACGCCCGATGCGGCCGAGACTCCCGTGATCCCGGTGTGGTGGGGCGAGCGCGCTGCAGATGAGCCTCATCTTTTGGGCTATCGCTTCCCATGCAAAGCAAGTTCTGCCACTGCGCTTTGCCATCCGTCTGGTCATGCATTGCCGCCACCGGTTGGCGGAGCAAAACCGGCGGCTCCTCAGCGGTACTGCGGTGTGCGCTTTTCCAGGAATGCGGCGATGCCCTCGCCGCCATTGCTGTGGTGCAGGTTGCGCACGAAATGGTCGCGCTCGCAGGCCAGTTGCTGGCTCAGGGTGTTTGAGGACGCCTCATTGATGAGCTCCTTGATGCTGGCCAGCGCATTGGGCGCCCGCGCATTGAGTTGCCCGGCCATCCTGAGCGCTTCATTCAGGGCGTCGCCCGCGGATGCGACCTTGTTCACCAGGCCAAAGTCATGCAGGCGCTGGGCGCTGATGCGTTCGCCGCCCATGAGCAGCTCGCTGGCAAGGGCGCGCGGCAGAGAGCGCGCCAGGCTCCAGCTGCCGCCACCGTCGGGGGACAGCCCGACCGTGCTGTAGGACATCACAAAGACAGCGTTGTTTGCGGCGACGACAAAGTCGCAGGCCAGTGCCAGCGAAAAGCCGGCCCCGGCCGCCGCACCTTCGACTGCGGCGATCACGGGCTTGGGATAGGTGCGGATCGAGTCGATCCAGTTGTGCAGCCCTTCGATGCTTTGGGCCTGAACCTCGGGTGCCTCGCGCCGGTTGGCCTGCAGGCGCTGCAGGTTGCCGCCCGCGCAAAACACCGCGCCCTCGCCGGTGATCACCACACTGCGGATTTCGGGGTTGTTCTCGGCGGCGTTGAGGGCCTCAATGCCTGCGGCATAAATCTCCGGCCCCAGCGCATTGCGGAACTCGGGGTTGCTCAGCGTCAGGATAAGGGTCTGGCCCTCACTGGTACCTTTGATTGCGCCTGCCATGTCAGTTTTTCCAATGCATCGAAATGAGAAATAGGCAGGGACCGAGTCCCCGTACAAGTCCACTTACCAGTGGGGGCCGCGGAACTGGCTTCGCCAGGCCGCAGGCGCCGCCCCCTGGAGGGGGGAAGGTGCTACACGAAGTGAGCATTCGAAGGGGGTGTCTCACTCTTCATGCATCAGGCTCAGGCCAATGGCGCCGCGGCGGCGCAGCCACGGGGAAGGGCGGTAGCGCTGGTCGCCATAGACGGTTTGCATGTTGAACAGCACCTCCAGCACGTTGGTGGGCCCGTAGCGGTCGCCCATGGCGAGCGGCCCGAGTGGGTAGCCCAGCCCCAGCGTCACGGCGGTTTCAAGATCTTTCGGGCTGCAGATGCCTTGCTGGCAGATGTCGCTGGCAATGTTGACGATGGTGGCCACGACGCGCTGCGTGACAAATCCGCCGCTGTCCCGTATCACGCTCACCGCCTTGCCGTCCCGGGCGAACAGGGCATGGGCGGCGTCGCGCATGTCGGTGCGGGTGGCCGGGTTGGTAGCCAGGACCCGCCGCCGGGTCGCCGCATCGTCAATCAGCATGTCTATACCCACGGTACGCGCCGGGTCCAGCCGCTCCACCACGGCCACCGTGGTGATGTCAAACCCCAGGGGCGCCACCACCACCAGGGCCTGGGGCGACGCGGACTGGCCCGTTTCGATTTTGGCTCCGAGATTTTTCAGCAATTGCAGCAATTCCGAGCGTCGGGATGCTCTGGGCGAAACCCAGACCGGCGGCATTTCGGCGACCTGGGGCACAGGTGCTTCGGCCGGAAGCTGCATGACACCGTCGGCATAACGGTAAAAACCTTCGCCGGTCTTGCGGCCGAGCATGCCGCCCGCCAGCCGTTGCGCCGTGATGACGCTGGGGCGGTAGCGCGCTTCTTCGTAATACTGGTGGTAAATGGACTCCATCACGGGATGCGACACATCCAGCGCGGTCAGGTCCATCAACTCGAAGGGGCCCAGCTTGAAGCCGGCCTGGTCCCGCAGGATGCGGTCTATGGTGGCGAAATCAGCCACGCCCTCGCTGACGATGCGCAGCGCTTCGGTGCCATAGCCCCGCCCCGCATGGTTGACGATGAAGCCGGGAGTGTCCTGGGCCTGTACCGGCGTGTGCCCCATCTGGCGGGCATGGCTGGCCAGCGCGCCGCACACGGCTGCATCAGTTTTCAGGCCGGCGATGACCTCCACCACCTTCATCAGCGGAACGGGATTGAAAAAGTGGTAGCCGGCAAAGCGTTCCGGGTGTTTGAGCGCGGCCGCAATGGCGGTCACGGATAGCGACGAGGTGTTGGTCGCAAGAACGGTTTGCGCCGACACGATGGTCTCGAGTTCGGCGAACAGGGCTTTCTTGACGTCCAGCCGCTCCACAATGGCTTCCACAATCAGATCGCAGTCCGCCAGATCGGCCAGCGTGCCGGCCGTCAGAAGGCTGGCCTTGTGGCTGGTCGCAGCGGTGGTTTCCATCCGGCCTTTTTCCACCAGCTTGTCCCACTGCGCGCAGATGGCCTCCCGCGCCTTTTCTGCCGCACCCGCCTGGTTGTCCATCAACTTGACGACGCTCCCGGCTTGCGTGGCAATCTGGGCAATGCCACGGCCCATGGCGCCTGTGCCAACAATGCCAACGGTTTTGTAAATTGGTTTCATGGAAAAGGATTATTACGCAGGGCGCAAAGAACAGAACTGTGCCGCAATCCTGTTCGCGAGAATTTGGAGTGCCCGGCTGCGACTGCCTCTGGCATGCGCCGGTTGCGCAACCGCAGGATATCTTGAGGGAGAAACCCGGGCAACAGAAAAAAGCGGATTCCGGCTGAGGCTGGTGGCCATTGGCTCCGGCCTCCGGTGCCGGCCCAGTGCTGGCAGTACCCGGCATCAGGGCAAATTAGCGGCGCACTTGCAGGGCACCGGGGTTGACGATGTTCGTCGGTGTTCCCTTGATGAAGTTCACAACATTGTCAAAGGCCGCCCCGAAATACATTTCATAACTGTCCTGCTCCACATAGCCGATGTGCGGTGTGCAAATGCAGTTTTCCAGGCGCAGCAGTGCGTGGCCTTGCAAAATCGGTTCGGACTCAAAGACATCAACAGCCGCCAGTCCGGGGCGTCCGCGGTTGAGCGCGGCAATCAGGGCCTCAGGCTCGATCAACTCGGCCCGCGAGGTATTGACCAGCAAGGCAGTTGGTTTCATGCGCGACAAATCTTCGAGGGTCACGATGCCGCGTGTTTCATCATGCAGACGCAGATGCAAACTGAGCACGTCGCTTTGCTCAAAAAATTCGGCTTTGCTGTCGGCAATTTCAAAGCCGTCAGCCTGCGCCCGCTCGCGTGATGCTTCCCGACCCCAGACGATCACGCGCATGCCAAACGCCCGGCCATAGCCGGCGATGATTTGTCCGATCTTGCCGTAGCTCCACACCCCCAGTGTCTTGCCCTTGAGAACTGAGCCAAGGCCAAAATTGGGCGGCATGGAGGCGGCCTTGAGGCCGGCTTGCTGCCAGGCGCCGTGTTTCAGGTGTGATACGTAGTGGGGAATGCGGCGCATCGCAGCCATCACCAGTGCCCAAGTCAACTCGGCAGGCGCGGTCGGTGACCCAATGCCTTCCGCCACCGCAATGCCGCGCTCGGTGCAGGCTGCAATATCAATATGGCTGCCAACGCGGCCGGTCTGGGCAATCAGCTTGAGTTTGGGCAGCTTTTCAATTACCTGCCTGTTCAGCTGGGTCCTTTCGCGAATCAGCACGATTACATCGGCATCCTTGAGTCGGACGGACAGCTGGCCTATGCCTTTGACCGTGTTGGTGTAGACCTTGGCAGGGTATGCATCCAGTTTGGCCGCGCAGTTCAGTTTTCGCACGGCATCCTGATAGTCATCGAGGATCACAATATTCATGCCGATATTGTGCCTGCAAGATTTTTCTTCCCTCCGAACCGTGGCGCCTGAAAGCCGTCAACTTGTATCGGAAGGAAACCTGTCCCCCATGCCCCTGCAGTTCAGGGGCCGGTGAGTGCGCGGCGCCACGGTGCCACGGAGCCGTGGGCTAACGCCGTGGCAGGCTCAAAGTGTCATAGGTGCACCGGCTTCACTGGACTGCGGTCTCACGTTGAGCCATGCGCTCGAGTTCTGCACAGACGTCAGACATGCGACCGGATATGACCATGCGGCCAGCGCAAGCGGGGCCGACGGCCGCGTCAAACTCGCGCACCACCTTCAAGCGGCTGGTGGCGGAGGTTTTTGCTGCCGCGGCATGTGCGGCGGCAACGCGCCGCCGGGAGGGAATGCAGCCGGGCTTGAAGGGCACGGCCAACTGGTGAGGTGCGCACCGGGTGCGGGCCGGGGCGGAAAACGGCTCTGAAGTGGACTTCGCAGGCACAAACCACGCCGCCAAGGCCTGCATGGGGGCAAGCAAAACCGAGAATACGGGTGAATTTGAAAAACTGACGATTCCCATGATGAACTCCTGAATTAGAGAGGCTTGCGCCCCAATGTTTACAGGCAGGATTTCGGGCTGGCTAAATCGCCAGTGGGGCCGCAACGCCAGGGTGTTGGCCAATCAATGACCAAACGCCCGCCACCTGTCGCGCGACCAGAAAGGGGTTGGCTAGATGAGCATGGTGTTGCGGATCAAACCAACTGCGAGGCCTTCGAGTTCGAAGGGTTCGCCGGGCTCGACCACAATGGTTTTGAAATCCGGGTTCTCAGGCAACAATTCAATCAGATGCTTGGTGCGCCGAAAACGCTTGACCGTCACTTCATCGCCGATACGGGCCACGACAATTTGGCCGTTCCTGGCTTCCTTGGCCTGTTTGACGGCCAGCAGATCGCCGTCCATGATGCCGGCATCCCGCATGCTCATGCCGCGCACCTTGAGCAGGTAATCAGGTTGCCGCTGAAACAGGCTGCTTTCAAAATAATAGGTCTGCTCGATGTGTTCCTGCGCGAGAATCGGGCTGCCAGCAGCAACCCGCCCCACCAGAGGCAGGGCGAGTTGGGCCAGGCTTTGCAACGGCAGGGAAAACTGTTTGATTCTGGATTCGTGGATGGAGCGCAAGGTGTCGCTGCGCAGGCGTATGCCGCGCGAGGTGCCGCTGACCAGTTCAATCACGCCTTTGCGGGCCAGGGCTTGCAGGTGCTCTTCAGCGGCGTTGGCGGATTTGAAGCCCAATTCGTTGGCGATTTCGGCGCGGGTTGGCGGAGCGCCGGTGCGGGCGATGGCACTCTGGATCAATTCCAGGATTTGCTGCTGCCGAGCTGTGAGCTTGGGACCTTCGGAGGATAAATGCGGAAATTCGTTCAGGATGCTCATGACCGGGACTCCTTGATTCGTCAGCCTGGATTGGGTTGGATGCACCGGCCCGCTGGGGATGACCGCGTACCTTGCCTGCTGCATTCACCTTGTCGTATTAATTGTCGTATTTACCTGTTTTAATATCCAGTACCTGTATTTTCATCCAGTTTTTCAAAGAGCGCAAGTCCCTTCTCATCCTTCTTATGAATCGTCAAACCATTGTGATTTTGGGTACCGGCGGCACGATTGCCGGCCGGGCCGCGACCGCCTCGGACAACATCGGCTACACCGCCGCAGAGGTTGGTATTGATCAGCTGGTGGCGGCGATTCCCGGGCTGGCCGAAGCCGGCCCTGTGGTCACCGAGCAGGTTGCGCAGCTCGATAGCAAGGACATGAGCTTTGCGGTGTGGGCGACGCTGGCCGGGCGCGTCAACCACTTTCTGGCGCAGCCCGATGTCGAGGGGATCGTCATTGTCCACGGCACCGACACGCTGGAAGAAACCGCGTATTTTTTACAGGCGGTGTGCAGCCCCGCCAAGCCGGTGGTGCTGACCTGTGCCATGCGTCCGGCAACGGCCCTGGTACCGGACGGCCCGCAGAACATGCTGGATGCCGTGGCCGTGGCCCGCCACACCGGGGCCAGGGGCGTGGTGGCCGTATGCGCCGGCACCATCCATACTGCGCGGGACGTGCAGAAGGTACATCCCTACCGGCTGGACGCCTTCAGTTCGGGTGATGCGGGCCCGCTGGGCTATGTCGAAGAGGGGCGCCTGAGGTTATTGAGGAGTTGGCCTGAAGCAGACGAAAACCGGGCACCGGACACCCTGAAAACAATAACGGCCTTGGGCAGCGAGGCTGACTGGCCGCATGTTGAGATCGTCATGAGCCATGCCGGTGCCAGTGGCGCAGTGGTGGAAGCCCTGATGTCGCGGGGCGTGCAGGGCCTGGTCGTCGCCACAACGGGCAACGGCACCATCCATCATGCGCTGGAGGCTGCTTTGCTCAAGGCACAGGCCAGTGGCGTCACAGTGGTTCGCGCCACGCGCTGCCCCAACGGCCAGGTGCTGCCCAAACCGGGGGATCTCATTCCCGATTCAAAGGGGCTCAGCCCGGTGAAGGCGCGGGTAGACCTGATGCTCCGACTGCTGAGCTGAGGCCCGGTTGCATGCCGTTCAGAAGAACGCAGGAGAACGGCCCGATGAGGCTTGGGCCGGCCGTCTCAGCTCGACAGGGCCTTGAAGGCTCTTTCCGTGATTTCATCGACACCGCCCATGCCGCTGATCGCGCGGTATTTGGGGGCGGCGTGGGGCGAAGTTTTCGCCCAGCTTGAGTAGTACTCCACCAGTGGGCGGGTTTGCGCGCTGTAAACCTCCAGCCGCTTGCGCACGGTCTCTTCCTTGTCGTCTTCGCGCTGGATCAGCGGCTCACCGGTGACATCATCCTTGCCTTCGACTTTGGGCGGGTTGTATTTCACGTGGTAGGTGCGGCCCGAGGCCGTGTGCGAGCGGCGCCCGCTCATGCGCTCGATGATGGCTTCAAAAGGCACATCGATTTCAAGCACATAGTCAATCTTCACGCCGGCAGCTTTCATGGCGTCGGCTTGTGGAATAGTGCGGGGAAAACCGTCAAACAGGAAGCCATTGGCGCAGTCGGGCTGGGCGATGCGTTCCTTCACCAGGTTGATGATCAGGTCATCGCTCACGAGCGCGCCAGCGTCCATGACTTTTTTGGCTTCAATGCCTAGCGGGGTTCCTGCCTTGACGGCTGCACGCAGCATGTCACCGGTGGAAATCTGGGGGATGCCGTATTTTTGGCAGATGAAGGTCGCTTGCGTCCCCTTGCCCGCGCCAGGCGCGCCTAACAAAATCAGTCTCATGGATGTCCTCGGATTTTTATGAATTCAGGAAGTCAACCCGGGAGTTCGGCGCGCCGGTATCTCCATGGGCTGCTTGACAGGTGTTGAGGGCTGCCAGCACGTCATGCAAACCTCACCCCTGCTTTTTGTACAAGGATAGCATGTACACCCCTGACGGCAGCTTACACAGACGCCGGGGTGAGCTGGCTGGCCGCTATGAAAAGAGCTCGCGTGCCCTGGCCAGATCTTCCGGCGTATCCACACCCAGGCCCGGTGCCTTATCGGTAATGTGCACGGCAATCCGGTACCCATGCCAGAGGGCGCGCAATTGTTCCAGTGACTCCAGTTGCTCTAGCGGAGCCTGGGGCAGGGTGGGAAACTGCCGCAGAAAGCCGACGCGGTAGCCATAAATGCCGACGTGGCGCAGCGGTTTGGGCAGTTTGCTGCCCTTTTCGCCATCTTCCCACCAAGGTTTGCCGGCGAAGTCGCGTGCCGCGGGAATCGGCGAGCGGCTGAAGTACAGCGCAGTCTGCCGCGCATCCAGCACCACCTTGACGATATTGGGATTGAGCAGGTCAGCCATCTGGTCAATCGAATGCGCTGCCGTGCTCATGGCGCAGTCAGGTCGTTCATTGAGCAGGTGCGCCACGGCGTCGATGAGGGCCGGGTCGATCAGGGGCTCATCACCCTGCACGTTCACGACGATGTCATCGTCAGCCAGGCCGAGCGCGGTGCAGGCTTCCGCCAGCCGGTCGCTGCCGCTGGGGTGGTCGGCACGCGTCAGGACCGCGGCAATGCCGAACGCTTTGCATTTTTCGATGATGTCGGCGCTGTCGGTGGCGACCACCGTGCTGGCGGCGGTACTTTGCATGGCACGCTGCGCCACCCGCACCACCATGGGTGTGCCACCGATGTCGGCCAGGGGTTTGTTGGGCAGGCGCGTAGAGGCCAGGCGGGCCGGGATGAGGACGGTGAAACTCATGCTCATGCGGGCAGGAAATTGGCAACCGTCACAGTCCCAGCTCCTCGTCGGTCAGGGTTCGGGCTTCATTTTCCAGCAGCACGGGCAGTCCGTCACGCACCGGGTAGGCCAGCCGTGCGCTGCGGGAGATGAGTTCCTGTTTTTCCCGGTCGTAGACCAGGGGGCCCTTCGTCACGGGGCAGACCAGCAGTTCAAGCAGTTTGGTATCCATGGCTTGATGGTAATTGAGAAAGCAGGGGCGCCAACAGTGCATCAAGCGCCCCAAAAAAGGCCGGTTCGGGCGAAAACACCAGCGGAATGGCCAAAAGGTGTAATGGCGCCAGGCCCGGCTTGCCAAACAGTTTGACCGCATCCTTCTCGGTGCACAGGACTGTCTTGCCTGCGCAAGCCGCGAGATCATCGGCGCCAAAGTCGTGATGGTCGGGCAATGACAGGGTCTGCTCCAGTACCAGGCCGCGCGCCCTGAGCATGGCAAAAAAGGCTTCGGGATTGGCAATACCGGCCAGTGCCACAAGGGGCCTGCCCTGCAGCGCGGCCAAGGCGATCTGGCTGCCGTCGGCCGCAATGGCATGGTCGGCCAGTTGCCGGCTGGAGGTGAATCCTTCAAAGGCTGGCTTCAGGCCGGTGTGCAGCACCAGGTTCAGGCCTTGTTGCCGGCGCTCTGGCCACGGTTCGCGCAGCGGGCCGGCCGGCAGCAACCAGCCGTTGCCGACCCCCCGGTCATCAAACACGGCAATTTCAATATCCCGCTGAAGGGCGTAGTGCTGCAAGCCGTCGTCGCACACCACGACGGCCGTGGAGGGGTATGCCGCCAGCAGCAGGCGCACGGCATCCGTCCTTTTTTTTGCCACAAAAACAGGAGCGCTTGTCACCCGTTTTATAAGGGCCGGTTCATCACCCGACTGGGCCGCAGGTGTCCCGGCACCAACTTCCAGACTTTCATGTCCGGACCGTCCATAGCCGCGTGACACCACGCCCACGTGCAGGCCCTGCGCCTGCAAATGCCGCACCAGGGCCAACACCAGCGGTGTTTTGCCCGCGCCACCGGCCACGACATTGCCGACCACGATCACCGGAACCGCAAAACGACAGGATTCGAGCATGCCGCTGCGGTACAAGGTCCGGCGCAGGCGCACGGCCAAGCCGTGGAGCTGCGCGAGCGGCCAGAGCAGGCAGGCCAGCCAGCCTCGTGTGAGCCAGGCCCTCACCAACAGGTTTCTCACGCGTTTCTCGCCATTTTGTGAAGGCAGAGCCGGCCGCAGGCCCCGAAAGCTATTTCGCGCCGGCCATGGCGCTGCTTTGGGTGGCGAAGGTGATCTGCGTCAATCCCTGGCGGCGGGCCGCTTCCATGACCGTGATCACCGCCTGGTGCGTGGCGCTGGCATCGGCGCTGATGATGATGACGCTCTCTTTGCCGGCTTTGGCCGCTTCGAGCAGTGCCGCACCGAGCACCCCGATCCCGCGGCCTTCCACCAAAGTCTTGTTGACCATGTAGCGGCCATCGCTGCTTACCGCGACGATGACTTCTTTGGGGTAGTCACGCTGCTGCTCGGCGTCGGCCACTGGCAGTTTTACCTGCAGCTCGGTGAACTTGCTGTAGGTTGTGGACAACATCAGGAAGATGAGTACAACAAGCAACACATCGATAAAGGGGATCAGGTTGATCTCCGGTTCATCATGCGGATGGGGTCGGAAGTTCATGAGGAGCCGCCGCCCGCGAGGCTCCGCGCCTTGCCCGAAGTGAAAAGCAGGGTGGTCATGGCTATTTTCGCAGCGTATTGAGGTGGCGTACGAAGCGCTCTGCAGCCAGTTCCATGGTGAGCAGGTAGCCGTCAACCTGGGCCCGGAAATAGCGCCAGAAAATCAGGGACGGTATGGCCACCATCAACCCAAATGCGGTGTTGTAAAGGGCGATGGAGATGCCTTGCGCCATCTGCACCGGGTTGGCCCCGCCGGAACTGCTGACGCTGCCGGCGCTGGCCTGGGCGCCGAAAATCTCGATCATGCCGATGACGGTGCCCAGCAGCCCCAGCAAGGGCGCCGCAGAGGCAATGGTGGCCAGGGCGGCCAGGTACCGCTCCAGCTTGTGGGCTGCCTGGCGACCGGCGCCCTCCAGGATGGAGCGCAAATCGTCCTCGCTGATCCGTGGATTGGCGTTCAAGGCACGAAACCCGCTGGCCAACACCTCGCCAAGAACCGAGTTCTGTTCCAGCTGCGATACCACATCGGGTGCGGGAACGGCGGAACGGGAGACTGTGATGGCTTCGTCAAGAAGTCTTGGCGGTGCTACTTTCGGGGTTTTAAGGCTGGTAAAACGCTCAATGACCAGCGCAAGCGCCAAGACGGAGCAGGCAACCAAGGGCCAGATCGGCCAGCCTGCGGCTTGTATGATCGAAAACAATGCACATCTCCAAGCAAGTAATTTGTCTGGATTATGGCCTACCAAAATCAGGCCGCAGGTTTTACGTGCGGTCTGCGGGCCCTGTTTCAAAAATGGTGTTCCTGTAAGACTTAACTCACAGAACATGTGGATAACTTTGTGAGCAAGTGGGCGCCATGGGGTTCGCGAGCCGCGCCAAATCGTGCTTGTGACAAAACGATGAAAATTTGAGCAGAATTAAGTTATTCAAAATCAATGAGTTACACGAATTCATCGCGGTGTCCGAGTGCAGTTGCCGCTTTTCTCCGCGCCAGGCCGTGCGCTGTGGAGTATTGCCCCCGCATTTTCAAGGGGTTTGGCCATGTTTGAGGCGTCGCCCCGTCCTGAAAAACCGTCCGTCACGGGGCGCGAGCCCGGCATGCGGGTGTGGCCGGTGGGCTCGTTGTTGCGGGCCATTGCGGACAGTCTGGAGGCCCGTTTCAATCCGGTGGCGGTGCAAGGCGAAATCAGCGGCTTTTCGCGCGCGGCCAGCGGGCACTGCTATTTTTCCCTGAAGGACGAGCAGGGACAGGTTCGCTGCGCCATGTTTCGCCGCGCCGCCAGCCTGCTGGACTTTTCGCCGAGCGACGGCCAACTGGTCGAGCTAAGGGGCCGACTCGGTGTGTATGAGCCGCGGGGCGAGTTGCAACTGGTCGTCGAATCCATGCGGCAGGCGGGGCAGGGCAACCTGTTTGAGCAGTTCCTGGCGCTCAAGGCAAAACTCGAAGCGGAGGGCCTTTTTGACGTGGGCCGCAAGCGGGCGTTGCCGCTGCTGCCGCGCGCCATCGGGGTCGTCACCTCTCTGGGCGCCGCGGCCCTGCATGATGTGGTGAGCGCTTTGCAGCGCCGCGCCCCCCACATACCGGTGGTGATCTATCCGGCCAGTGTGCAGGGCGGGCAGGCCGCAGGGGAGTTGCGCGAAGCGCTGCTCAAGGCCTACCGGCGTGACGAGGTGGATGTGCTGCTGCTGGTTCGCGGAGGCGGGGCCATGGAAGATTTGTGGGCCTTTAACGACGAACAACTCGCACGCACGATAGTGAGCTCGCCGGTGCCGGTGATCAGCGGTGTGGGGCACGAGACGGACTTCACCATCGCCGATTTTTGTGCCGATGTCAGGGCCCCCACCCCGACTGCGGCTGCGGAGTTGTGCGCGCAGCCGCAAACGGTCTGGCTCGACACCCTGGGCCTTGTACTGAAGCGGTTGCAACGCGGGGTGGATCGGCACATGCAGTCGCATGCCCAGCGTCTGGACTGGGCTGCGGCCCGTGTCAGCCGGCCCTCTCATCTGGTGACCCGCCAGCAGGCTCTTCTGGCCGGGCTCGCGCAAAACCTGCGGCACGCCATGCGGTCCGCCCTGATGCGCGAAACGCTACAGGTCCAGGCGTTGGACACGGAGCTACCCAGGGAAATCGGGGCAAGTTTGCAACGCAGCCGGGAACGGATTGAGCGTGCACAATTGCGACTCGAATTGCTGGATCCGAAACTGGTGCTGCAGCGCGGCTATGCCTGGCTGGCAGACATGCAGGGTCACCCCGTCACCCGCGCAAAGGCAACGTATGCGGGGCAGCCTCTTCGCGCTACCCTTGCGGATGGCGAGGTCGATTTGACCGTATCTGCACCTCGACTTATTTAGTTTTTACAATGACCCGGACAAGTTTTTAACCACCACGAGGAAAATCATGGAACATAAGCTCCCCCCGCTCCCCTACGCGCTTGACGCACTTGCCCCGTATTACAGCCAGGAGGCTTTTGAGTATCACCACGGCAAGCACCACAACGCTTATGTGGTGAACCTCAACAACCTGCAAAAAGGCACTGAGTTTGAATCGATGACGCTGGAAGAGATCATCAAAAAATCCAGCGGCGGCGTGTACAACAACGCGGCTCAAATCTGGAACCACACCTTTTTCTGGAACTGCATGAAGCCCGCGGGCGGCGGCGAGCCCAGTGGCGCATTGGCTGCAGCCATCAATGCCAAGTTCGGCTCTTATGCTGCGTTCAAGGAAGCATTCGTCAAATCGGCCGTTGGCAATTTTGGTTCCGGCTGGACCTGGCTGGTGAAGAAAGCCGATGGCTCGGTAGACATCGTCAATACCGGCCCGGCAGGCACGCCGCTGACAACCGCTGACAAGGCGCTGCTGACGGTGGACGTCTGGGAGCATGCCTATTACATCGACTACCGTAACCTGCGTCCCAAGTTCGTGGAAACCTTCCTGTCCAACATGGTGAACTGGGGCTTTGCTGAAGCCAACTTCGCCTGACGCGGAGAAGGAGGAAAAGGACTTCGGTCCTTGCATGAAAAAAGCCGACCTCGCGTCGGCTTTTTTGTTTTTTTAAATGGGGCGGCCTCAGCCTGCTGTTCTCAGCCTGCGGTTGTTCAGCGCCTGGCCTCAAAAAGTGTGCCATTCAGGCGGGCGCCGGCCTTGATGCCCTTTTTGGCGAACCAACCCTTGTTCATCTCAAGCACATAGCGCACCGGCTGTACCGAGCAATGCGATTCAGTCGTCTGGGGCTTCATGTCTGCAAGGTTCACGATGGTGCCATCGTCGGCCACAAACGCGGCGGTCAGTGGCAGCAGTGTGTTTTTCATCCAGAAACACTGCTGGGAGGGCTGCTCAAAGACAAAGAGCATGCCTTCGTGCTGGGGCATCGCCGTACGGAACATGAGTCCGATCTGTCGTTGTTGGGGAGTCGACGCAACCTGGGCGTCTATCTGGTGCATGCCGGCCCCCAGCGTTACCCGCGGAAGATCGGTTTGGGGGGCGTCCTGGGCGAACACGCCGCCTGAGGTCACGAGGGCACAGCTTATCAGTGCCTGGGTCACGCTTTGGGCGACCCTGCGCGCGGCAAGTTTTATAAACATGGGTTCATGATAGATTGAGTTGGCTGGCAGCATAAACGACGCCCATGAAAAATGCCCGCACAGGGCGGGCATTTTGACCGAAGTTCCAGGAATTACTTCTTGGCTTCAGAAGCTTTGGCAGCAGGCTTTTCTGCTTTCTTGGYGGCAGCGGCTGCAGCTTTTTCTTCTTTAGCTTTCTTGGCAGCAGCAGCTTTTTCGGCTTTGGCAGCTTTAGCGGCAGCGGCTTTTTCGGCTTTTGCGGCTTTAGCGGCAGCGGCTTTGTCTTCCTTGGCAGCTGGGGTTGCTGGGGTGGCTGCAGTTGCAGGCGTAGCTGGCGATGCGGCGGTAGCTGGCTTGGAAGCGGCAGCCATAGGAGCGCCGGCGTGGCTGGCGGCGAAAGCGCCAGTTGCGAACAGGGCGGAAATCAGTACAGCGAGGAGTTTGTTCATTTGGAGTTTCCTGAAATAACGTTATTGGAAGAATGCCCCCGAAAAAACTCGTGGACTGTACCGTAACGAAAACGCTTTCCCGCCGGTTGACACGCAGCCCGCATAAATTTCGGAATATTGTTTTGCGGCTAGAATTTAGGGGTTTTTACCTAACTGCTGAAAGCGGCGTTTCTTGTTGACGCCATCAGCGCTCACCGGAGACTTCTTAAACATGTACCAGCACATCAAGGTGCCCGCCCAAGGCCAGAAAATCACCGTCAATGCCGACAATTCACTGAATGTGCCTGACGAACCGGTCATTCCGTTCATCGAGGGCGACGGCACCGGCGCAGACATTACGCCGGTCATGCTGAAAGTGGTCGACGCAGCCGTGGCCAAAGCCTACGGCGGCAAGAAGAAGATCCACTGGATGGAAGTGTTTGCGGGTGAAAAATCCACCAAGGTGTATGGCCCCGACGTCTGGCTGCCCGAAGAAACGCTGCACGCCGTGCGCGACTATGTGGTGTCCATCAAGGGCCCGCTGACGACCCCCGTGGGTGGCGGTATCCGCAGCCTGAACGTGGCGTTGCGCCAGGAACTGGATCTGTACGTCTGCCTGCGCCCCATCCAGTATTTTGCCGGTGTGCCTTCCCCCGTGAAAGAGCCGCAAAAGACCAACATGGTCATCTTCCGTGAAAACTCGGAAGACATCTACGCCGGTATCGAATTCGAATCGGGCAGCGACAAGGCCAAAAAACTCATCAAATTCCTGCAGGATGAACTGGGCGTCAAGAAGATCCGCTTCCCCAATACGTCCGGCATCGGCATCAAGCCGGTCTCCAGCGAAGGTACCGAGCGCCTGGTGCGCAAGGCCATTCAGTACGCGATTGACAATGACAAACCCAGCGTGACCATCGTTCACAAGGGCAACATCATGAAATTCACCGAAGGCGGTTTCCGCGACTGGGCTTACGCCCTGGCGCAAAAGGAATTCGGTGCCGAACTGATCGACGGCGGCCCATGGTGCAAGTTCAAGAACCCGAAAACGGGCAAGGACATCGTCGTCAAGGACAGCATTGCCGACGCCTTCCTGCAGCAGATCCTGTTGCGTCCGGCCGAGTACAGCGTGATTGCCACGCTGAACCTGAACGGCGACTATGTGTCCGACGCACTGGCCGCCCAGGTCGGCGGCATCGGCATTGCCCCGGGCGCCAACCTGAGCGACACCGTCGCCATGTTCGAAGCCACCCACGGTACCGCGCCGAAATATGCCGGCAAGGACTATGTGAACCCCGGCTCCGAGATCCTGTCCGCAGAAATGATGCTGCGCCACATGGGTTGGACCGAGGCCGCTGACCTGATCATCAGCTCGATGGAAAAGTCGATTGAATCCAAGAAAGTCACCTACGACTTTGCCCGTCTGATGGAGGGCGCGACCCAGGTCAGTTGCTCCGGTTTCGGCCAGGTGATGATCGACCACATGTAAAGCCAGCCAGGCTTGTCCCTGCAAACCGCCCGGGAGCGATTCCGAGGCGGTTTTTTCATGGGCGCAGAATAGTCAATATGTCACGCTTGAATGTCGCGTTCCCGCCACCAATTTCCCCATTGGGCGCACTGGACTATATCGGTCGCTAGAATGAATTCCATGGCCAGCAAATCTCCCAAATCCCCGGCGCAGCCGCCGGCACCTGTCGTCAGACCCGATGATGTCAATGGCGGGGATTCGGTCGTTCTGGAGCGCCGTCCCCAAAAGACCAAACCGCCCCAGATGTACCAGGTGGTTCTTCTCAATGACGATTACACCCCGATGGAGTTTGTCGTGGTGATCATCCAGGAGTTTTTCAACAAGGACCGTGAAACTGCCACGCAGATCATGTTGAAGATCCATCTGGACGGCAAAGGCGTGTGCGGCGTGTTTTCCAAAGACGTGGCCGCCACCAAAGTCGACCAGGTGACCGAAGCAGCCCGAAAAAACGGGCACCCGCTGCAATGTATTAGCGAGCCCATTGAATAATGACAAATCCGGCCAATATTCCATTCAGAAGTCAGTGAAGTAAAACGTCAGCAAGCCGAAAGGAAAATCAATGATTGCCCAGGAACTAGAAGTCAGCTTGCACATGGCCTTTGTCGAAGCGCGGCAGCAACGTCACGAGTTCATCACGGTTGAACACCTGCTGCTTGCCTTGCTGGACAACCCCAGTGCCGCTGAAGTGCTGCGCGCCTGTTCAGCCAATGTGGATGATCTGCGCAAGTCTCTTGCCAATTTCATCAAGGACAACACGCCGCAGGTGGCAGGCACCGACGACGTGGACACGCAACCCACGCTGGGTTTCCAGCGTGTGATCCAGCGCGCCATCATGCATGTGCAGTCCACCGGCAACGGTAAAAAGGAAGTCACCGGTGCCAATGTGCTGGTCGCCATTTTTGGCGAGAAGGATTCCCACGCGGTGTACTACCTGCACCAGCAGGGCGTGACGCGCCTGGACGTGGTGAATTTCATCGCCCATGGCATCAAGAAGAGCGATCCGCCCGAACCCGCCAAGAGCGGCGAAAGCGCTGCCGAGAATGAGGAAGGCAGCGAAAAGAACGAGAAGGCTTCTCCGCTGGAGCAGTTCACGCAGAACCTGAACCAGCTCGCCAAGGATGGCAAGATCGATCCCCTGATCGGTCGCCAGTACGAGGTCGAGCGGGTGATCCAGATTCTCTGCCGCCGCCGCAAAAACAACCCGCTGCTGGTCGGTGAGGCCGGCGTCGGCAAGACTGCCATTGCCGAGGGTCTCGCCTGGCGCATCACGCAAAAAGACGTGCCGGAAATCCTGGCCGAGGCGAACGTGTACTCGCTCGATATGGGGGCCTTGCTGGCCGGCACCAAATACCGCGGTGACTTTGAACAGCGCCTCAAAGGCGTGCTGAAAGCGCTGAAGGACAAGCCCAACGGCATCTTGTTCATTGACGAAATCCACACCCTGATCGGTGCCGGTGCGGCTTCGGGCGGTACGCTGGACGCGTCCAACCTGCTCAAGCCTGCGCTGAGTTCCGGCCAGCTCAAGTGCATTGGCGCGACCACCTTCACGGAATACCGCGGTATTTTCGAGAAGGATGCGGCCCTGTCACGGCGCTTCCAGAAGGTGGATATCGTCGAGCCCACGGTGCAGGAAACGGTCGAGATTCTCAAGGGTCTCAAATCGCGCTTTGAAGAGCACCACAGCGTCAAATACGCCGTGGCCGCACTGCAGGCCGCGGCCGAGCTGAGCGCCAAGTACATCAATGACCGCCATCTGCCCGACAAGGCGATCGACGTCATTGACGAGGCGGGCGCCGCCCAGCGCATCCTGCCGGCCAACAAGCGCAAGAAAACCATCACCAAGACCGAGGTCGAGGAAATCGTGGCGAAGATTGCCCGCATTCCGCCCGCCAACGTCTCCAATGATGACCGCGGCAAGCTCAAGACCCTGGAACGCGACCTCAAAAGCGTGGTGTTCGGCCAGGACAAGGCGCTGGACGTGCTCGCGTCGTCTGTCAAGATGGCGCGTTCCGGCCTGGGCAAGGACGACAAGCCGATTGGCTGCTTCCTGTTCTCCGGCCCCACGGGTGTCGGCAAGACGGAGGCCGCCAAGCAGCTGGCCTACATCATGGGCATCGAGCTGATCCGCTTCGACATGTCGGAGTACATGGAGCGCCATGCCGTGAGCCGCCTGATCGGCGCGCCTCCGGGCTATGTCGGTTTTGACCAGGGTGGTTTGCTGACCGAGGCCATTACCAAGAAGCCGCATGCTGTGCTGCTGCTCGACGAAATCGAGAAGGCGCACCCCGACATCTTCAATGTGCTGTTGCAGGTGATGGACCACGGCACGCTGACGGACAACAACGGACGCAAGGCCGATTTCCGTAACGTGATCATTGTCATGACCACCAACGCCGGTGCCGAGACGATGAACAAGGCGACCATCGGCTTCACCAACCCGCGTGAGGCGGGTGACGAGATGGCGGACATCAAACGTCTGTTCACGCCCGAGTTCCGCAACCGCCTCGATGCGGTGGTGAGCTTCAAGGCGCTGGACGAAGTCGTCATTCTGCGCGTGGTCGACAAGTTCCTGCTGCAGCTGGAGACGCAGCTGGCCGAGAAGAAAGTCGAAGTCACCTTCACCGACGGGCTGCGCAAGTACCTGGCCAAGAAGGGCTTTGATCCGCTCATGGGCGCTCGCCCGATGCAGCGCCTGATTCAGGACACGATTCGTCGTGCGCTGGCCGACGAGCTGCTGTTCGGGCGCCTGATTGACGGCGGCCGCCTCACGGTCGACATGAAGGTCACCACGGACGAGAAGGGCGTCGAGACCGGCGAGGTCCAGCTCGACATCCAGCCGCTGCCGAAGAAAGAGGGCAAAGCCAGGCCCGAGGCGGAGGCCGCAGAGACCAACTGACGACGCGGATTTTCAGCGTACCCCCAAAAGGCCGGTAGCATCACGCTATCGGCCTTTTTCATGGGCCTTTTCATGGCGCTATCAAAATAATAGCATCCTGCGGCCGGACTACCTGGGGCAGGGCTCAATTTCTCCTATAAATATTCCAACCATCAATCCATGGCGCCGCACACCTTCCTCTGGCACGACTACGAAACCTTTGGCCTCAATACCCGGCGCGACCGGCCTTCGCAATTTGCCGGCATCCGGACGGACGCCGAACTGAACGAGGTGGGCGAGCCGCTCATGCTCTATTGCCAGCCCGCCAACGACTACCTGCCCGACCCGGCCTCCTGCCTGATCACCGGGATCACGCCTCAGCTGTGCCTGGAGCGCGGGATCCCCGAGCACGCGTTTGCCGCGCAGATCGAACAGATGCTGGCCGAGCCTGGCACCATCGGCGTCGGTTACAACACCATCCGCTTTGACGACGAGGTGACGCGCTACCTGTTCTGGCGCAATCTGATCGACCCCTACGCGCGCGAGTGGCAAAACGACTGCGGCCGCTGGGATTTGCTGGACGTGGTGCGCATGGCCTATGCGCTTCGCCCCGAGGGCATTGTCTGGCCGACCAAGGAAGACGGCAAACCCAGCTTCAAGCTGGAAGACCTGGCGCGCGCCAACGGCCTGCTGCACGAAGCAGCGCACGACGCGCTGTCGGACGTGCGCGCCACCATTGCCCTGGCCCGGCTGATTCGCACAGCTCAGCCCAAGCTGTTTGATTTTTGCCTGGGTCTGCACAAAAAGGACCGGGTGGCCGCTGAACTGGGCCTGCCCGTCAGCCGGCAAAGCGCCATGCCGTTTCTGCATGTGTCGGGCATGTTCCCCCCGGAGCGCGGCTGCCTGGCCGTGATGTGGCCGCTGGCGACGCACCCAACCAATAAAAACGAGTTGCTCGCCTGGGACCTCGCGCATGACCCGAGCGAGCTGCCGATGCTCGACGTGGCCACGCTGCGCCAGCGCCTGTTTACCCGGGCCGCTGACTTGCCAGAAGGTGTGCTGCGCCTGCCGCTGAAGTCGGTGCACCTCAACAAGTCACCCATGGTGGTGCGCAAGCTGCAAACCCTGACACCCGAGATGGCGGTGAAGTGGGGTGTGGACATGGACGCGGCACTGCGCAATGCCGAAAAAGCGGCCGGCCTGCCCGACATGAGCGCCATCTGGCCCGAGGTGTTTCAGCGCCCGAAAGAGGCCGCACCTGACGTGGACGAAGACCTCTATGGCGGTTTTGTCGGCAATGCCGACCGGCGGCGGCTGAACCAGCTGCGCGCGCTGTCTCCCGCCGAGCTCGCCCACAGCCGCACCGGCTTTGACGACGATCGCCTGCAAGAGCTGCTGTTTCGCTACCGGGCCCGCAATTTTGCTGAAACCCTGACGCCGGAAGAAGCCGAACGCTGGGAAGCGCACCGGGCGGCGCGCCTGCTGGAAGGCGAGGGGAGCGCCCGCAACGTCGATGCGCTGTTTGCCGAGATCGATACGCTATCAGAAACGGCCGACGAGCGCGGCCAGGCGATTCTGGGTGCGCTGTATGACTACGCCGAGGCTATTGCGCCGGAGTTGTAGCCCAGGTTCGTTTGTCGCAATCGATGGCTGGATTCGGGTTCAGCCCTCACCCCAGCCCTCTCCCAAGGGGAGAGGGAGTAATTCGCACAACACCATACAACCAAGCCCTATAACCAACTTTTTGCAAGAGCTGCAAGGCTGCAAGAGTGGCAAGAGTGACCCTTCTTGCTCCTTCTCCCTCTGGGAGAAGGTTGGGATGAGGGCCGTTCCCGCTTCGGTATTTGGTATTTGTCTTTTTCCCCAACCGGTGCCTTGTTTCTCTGGAGTCAAATAGACATATAGCAATGAATACCAGGGAATGAGGCTATTAAATTAATAGCATCACTCGGTCGCAGCCCGCCAGGGCGCATGCTTCTCCATCACGCTTTGATAAAGCGCACTCGCCTCAAACCCCGCCAGCCAGACCTGCAACCGCGGCCAGGGTTGCGCTGCAAACCACGCCGCATCAGTGTGGGCAAACTGCCGTACAAAGGGCAGCAGGGCCATGTCCGCCAGGCTGGCGGTGGGGCCAAACAACCAGCCTTTGCCGGGCACTCCGGGTAATCCGGGCACATCGTTCAGCATTGTTTCCAGCTCACCCAGCCAGCGCCCAGCTTCGGCACGGTGAGCCTGTGCAAACCCTTGGGCGTCACTGGCTGACTCCTGCGGGTACCGGTTGGGGTATTTGTAGCGGTCCAGGTGCTGCTTGAATTCATCATCGTTCTGGCTGATCAGCGCCTGCATGTCCGCCATCGAACCGCGTTGCGGTGCGAGCCAACCCTCCGGGTCGTTTTGCCCCAGCGCCCACAGCATGATGTCCAGGCTTTGCTCAACCACCTTGCCATCCGGCAGAACCAGCACCGGCACGGTGCCTTTGGGCGATGCGGCCAGCATTTCGGGCGGCTTGCTGCGCAGTACCACTTCGCGCAACTCGCAGCGCTGGCCACTTACGGCCAGCGCCAGCCGTGCGCGCATGGCGTAGGGGCAGCGGCGAAAGGAATACAAAACCGGCAGGGGACGGTCTGCCGGGGCGGTTGAGGCGGGCGTCACGACCAGGTTCAGGACTTGTCTTGCTGCCGCACGCCAATATGCGGCTGCTGGCGCGCCTCGGCCAGCTCGACCTGGCGCTGGCGCTCGCGGTAGCCGGCTTTCTGCTCTTCGGTCGTTGTGGCATGGCAGTGCGCGCAGCTCACACCCAGTTCATAGAGCGGCGATTTTCGGTCTTCCTCGCTCAGCGGATCGCGGCAGGAGCGGCACAGCGTGTAGTGGCCCGCGCGCAGGCCGTGGCCTACCGAGACGCGTTCATCGAATACAAAACACTCGCCCTGCCAGTAGCTTTTGGCTTCAGGCACGGTTTCCAGGTATTTGAGGATGCCGCCTTCCAGGTGGTAGACCTCGTCAAATCCCCTGGAGCGCAGGAAGGCCGTGGATTTCTCGCAGCGGATGCCGCCCGTGCAGAACATGGCCACCTTGGGCTTTTTGCCATCCACCGGGGCCAGGCGGCCGCCTTCGGCCATCTCCCGCTCCACCCAGCCCGGCAGTTCCGAAAAGCTGCGGGTGGCCGGGTTGATGGCGCCCTGGAAGGTGCCAATGGACACCTCGTAGTCGTTGCGCGTGTCAACCAGCACCACCTCGGGGTCGTCGAGCAGGTGGTTCCAGTCCTCGGGCTTGACATACTGGCCGGCCATCAGGGCGGGGTGCACCTCCGGCACGCCCAGTGTGACGATCTCCCGCTTGAGCCGCACCTTCATCCGGTAAAACGGCATGTGGGCTGCCCAGGCTTCCTTGTGCTCCAGCGTGGCCAGGCGCGCATCCTGCCGCAAAAAAGCCAGCACGGCATGTACCCCCTTGGCCGGGCCGGCAATCGTGCCGTTGATGCCTTCTGCGGCCAGCAGCAGAGTGCCTTTGACACCATGGGACTCGCAGCAGGCGAGCAGGGGCGCCTGGAGCTCGGCAAAGTCGGGGAGCTCGACGAATTTGTAGAGGGCGGCAGTCAGGAATTCAGGCATGGGAAATGAAATAAAGCTGCGCCTCACAGCGCTGCAGCTTCAATCGTAACGGGTTCGTGCCCTCCATTGGGGCGGTGGTGTTGTTGGCGAAGTGACTGCGAGAGCTTGACCGGTCAGCTCACCCCAAGTTCACCCAAAATCTGCTCTTTCATCTGCTGCATTGCCGGACTGGACAGTTTGCGCGGGTGCGCAAACGGCACCTCGAAAGTCGCCTGGATGGTCGCCGGGCGCGGCGACAGCACCAGGATGCGGTCGGCCATGAACAAGGCCTCTTCCACGTCGTGCGTGATGAGCAGCACGGTATGGCGCTCTTCCGACAGGATTCGCATCAGCTCGGTGCGCATGCGCAGGTTCATCAGCGCATCCAGCGCAGAGAAAGGCTCGTCCATGTACAAAATCTCGGGCTTGACCACCAGCGCACGCGCCAGCTCCACCCGCTTGAGCATGCCGCCCGAAAGTTCGTGCGGGTAGCTCTTTTCAAAGCCCTTGAGGCCCACCATGTCGGTGTAGTGGTCGGCCAGCGCGGCCTTGTCGCCATGGCCGTTGCCGTTGAGCCCGAACATCAGGTTTTGCTGCACCGTCAGCCACGGAAACACCGAGCCGTGCTGCGAGATCACGATGCCCTTGGGGCTGGGCCCGTTGCGCTGCGCGCCGTCGATGCTGATGCTGCCCGAATCCGCGTGCTCAAAGCCCGCGATGATTTTTATCAGGGTTGATTTGCCGCAGCCCGACGGCCCGACGATGGCCACAAACTCACCGTCGGCAACCGACAGGCTGACGCCATCGACGACCGGCAGCGACGCCTTGCCCGGGGCAAAGCTCTTGCGGATGTCCCTGACTGAAATCTTGGCGTCTTTAACGTCCATAGCGCCACCTGATCGATTTGAGGCCTTCCAGGCGGCGCATCGTGCCGTCCAGCAAAAGTCCGATGACGCCAATGATGACCATGCTGGCGATCACCAGGTCGTAGCGGTTGCCCGCGTTGCGTGAGTCCATGATGAGGTAGCCCAGGCCGGAGCGCAGGGCGATCATTTCTGCCGCCACCACGACCAGCCACGCCACGCCCAGGCCAATGCGCATGCCAACGATGATTTCGGGCAGCACGGCGGGAATGATGACCTGGCGGAACAGGGTGTAACGCGACACGCCAAAATTGTCGGCCGCCCGGAGATAGCGCTTTTCGATGGTGTGCACGCCGGCAGCGGTTTGCACGATCATCGGGAAGACCGACGCGATAAAAATCAGGAAAATCGGCGAGACATTACCCACGCCAAACCACAGGATGGCCAGCGGAATCCAGGCGATGGGTGATATGGGCCGCAGGATCTGGAAGATCGGGTTGAGCGTACGGTAGGCGCCCTCTACACGGCCCATCCACAGCCCCATGGGCAAGGCGACCAGGGTGGCGCTCAAAAAGCCGGTGCCCACCCGAAACAGCGACGCGCTTATGTGCTCCCATAGCGTGCCGTCTGCGACCAGCTCCATGGTGCCGGTCACCACCTGTAGCGGCGTGGGGAAAATCACGCTCTCGGTCTGCAGCACGATCACCCACCAGCAGGCGATCAACGCCACCAGCACGGCCAGCGGCGCGAGGATATTTTTTAGTTTTTCCACCCAAACCCTTCGCTTACAACAATTGGTTTCTTAACGCCGCATACGCTGCAGCCGCGCGCCACTGCAGGCGCTCCCAGGCGGTTTCCGGCTTGGGCACAACCACCACGCTCATCTGCCCGCTGGCATGCGCGGTGCAGGCAAACTGATAGTCTGACGCCACCTCAAACGGCAGGCGAAAACTCTGGCCGGGCATGATCAGCACCGGCCCGAATACCTGCGGTACATCGTCCAGGTTTTTCAAGAGCAGCACGTCGTTCAGGCCCAGCGTGAGGCGGACTTCCGAAGGAAGAATCTGGAGCTTGTCGCCGGCTATCCGGCGCGCCCAGGTGCCTTTGGGGATTTCGAACAGTTCGTCCCTGGACAGGGCAGAGACGGGGGCGAGCGCGGCCCATCCGAATGCGCCCAGCGTGCAGGCAGCAAACATCAACAGCAGCAGGAGCCAGACGTGGCGCAAGGACTTCACCTGTCTCGGCCCGCTTATTTCTTGAGCAAAATTCTGGCGTCATGCACGATGTCGTCGGCACTGCGCCCGAAAGGCATCAACCCGCGCAGGCTGCCCTGGCGGTCCACAAAATAGAGGTAAGACGAGTGGTGCACCGCGTAGTTGGTCTTGCTGCCCCCGATCATTTCTTTTTTGGCGGTGATGCCGTAGTCCTGGCGCACCTTCTCCATCTGGGCCGGCGTGCCGGTGACGCCGACAAAACTGGGGTCAAAAGCCGCCAGGTACTTGCGCAGGAGGTCCGCCGTGTCCCGCTCGGGATCGACGGTGACAAAAACCACCTGCACTTGATCGGCAAGCGCGCCCAGTTTCTGGCGTGCCTGCGCCAGCATCGCCAGCGACTCCGGGCAAACGTTGGGGCAGGAGGTGTAGCCGAATTCAAGAATGACCAGCTTGCCGCGGTAGCGGCTCAGTTGCAGGTCGGTGCCGGCTGTGCTGCGCAAGCTGAAGTCCGGCGCCATGCGCGGCGGCTCGAACACGCCGGACTTCAGGCCCGAACTGGCAGCCGCGCCAGCTGTGGCGGCGAAAAGAAGCAACGAAAAAAAGACGGGTAGTGCGCGATTCAAGGGGGTGTCCTGAAGTCAGAGTGTGATGGTGACGGGCTTGATGTTTTTGACAAAACTCTCGTCCACATAGGATTCGTAAGCGACCGGGCGCTTGATGGTGCCGGCTTCGAGCGACAGCTTCATCAAATCGTCAAACTCCGCCTTGATCATGCGCAGGTCGCCATAGGTCACCCGGTCCGCCGGGTTTTCCATGACAAAGCGGATGATGTTCGGGTCCTGGTTGAAAAATTTTCGGCCCGCAGCAATATCCACGGCCTTGTTGCGGCTGGCCGGCCCCAGGTCAAGCCAGGTGCCGGCCGCCTGCACGTAGTTCACCAGCTCCTGGACCAGCGGGCGGTTGTCCTTGATCAGTTCTTCGCGCACCGTGAGCACGCAGCAGATGTAGTTGCGCCATTCGTCGCGTGTCATGGACAGCGGGCGGGCGTAGCCCGCGCGCTGCGCCGCCGCCCCGAAGGGCTCGCCGGTGCAATAGGCATCCACCGCTTTGGCGTACAGGGCGGCAGGCATGTCGGGCGGGGCCATCTCGATGATCTCGATGTCCTTGGGCGTCATGCCCTCTTTGGCCAGCATCTTGCGCAGGAACAAAAAATCGACGGCAAAACGGCTCGGGATGGCAATTCTTTTGCCTTTCAGGTCGGTAAATCGCTTGTGCGCGGAATCGGTGCGCACCATGATGACCGCGCCCGAGCGGTGCCCCAGCGAGACGATCTTGAGGGGAATTTTCTTGTCGGTCAGGTCCATCACCAGCGGCGCCAGCATGTAGGCCGCCTGGATGCGGCCCGTCATCAAGGACTCCTTGATCTCCGGCCAGCCGCTGTACTTGCTGTATTCAAACTCAAACGCCGGGCCGCCGCCCTTGGCATTGCTGGCGGCCTTGGCCACGCAGGCGACGGGCAGGGTGAGGTTGCAGGTAACAGGCAGGCCGCCGACCAGAATCGACTTTGCCGCTGCAGCCGAGGAAACGGCAGGCAGGCAGGGGAGCGCTGCCGCCATGGCCCCGGCCAGCACTTGTCTGCGTTGCATGCCCTGTGGGCTTGCCTTGTGGATTGGGTTCATCGCCGGTACCTTGCTGTCATTGAATGGTCAGTCCGCAAGGGATGGAAGGCCAGTGGCCGATGCGCACATTCATTCATTCATTGTAGGTTGGCAGCCCTTGATGCGGTCCACAGCAAGCCCCTGGCAAGTTTGTTCAGTATTTCTTCATGGTAAACGAGGCACGGCCTCCAGTCAGCCGCCGGCCGGCCGGGATTGTGAGCAAAAGAAGCTGCGGGCCCGGCCGTGTATCTTGTGCCGGGCGCCAGCGCATTGACTTCAGATGAAATGCACAAGGTTGAGAATTGGCAGCGGGCCGCCGGGAAACTGCGCCAGGCGCCCACCCACAGCCAAAGAGCCGAGGTCGATTCCCGAGAATCCGAGCTGGCTGATCAGTGCAGCCACGGTCGCCTTTGCCTTGGCGTCGTCGCCCGAGAAAAACAGCACGCGTTTACCGCCCTGGTCGGCGGGGTCTGTGGCCAGCAGTTGCGCGACAAGGTGGTTAAAGGCCTTCACCACGCGCGCGCCGGGCACCAGCTCGGCAAACACTTCGCTGGAAACGCGGCCGTTCAGGTCTACGGGCGTGAGCGAAGGTATTTCGACCGCGTTGTTGGCATCAATGACGACACGGCCGCCAAAGTTGGGCAAACCGGCCAGCGCGGCAGGCAGGCGGCCCCAGTTGACGGCTACCAGCACGATGTCTTTTGAGGCAGCCTCCTTGACGGTGCCGGCGTGGATGGTGGAGCCAAGTTCGCGCACGATGTCCTTGAGCGAGTCCGGGCCGCGGCTGTTGGACAGCGTGGCATGGATGCCCTGGCGGGCCAGGGCTTTGGCAAATGCCGAGCCGATGGCTCCGGCGCCGATGATCCCGATGGTGGGGGTGTTGCTTGTGGTTGAGGGGGTAGACATAAATTCACTCCTTGGTTGTTGATGGGTGAATGATGGGTTTTTGATTGCCTTTTGATAAGCCAGTAATTGATTGAATTATTTTCAAGCATTGCTTTAAGATGGTGAAATGGAAACCTTGGCCAACCTCGAATCGTTTGTTCGCAGCGCCGAAGGCCGCAGCTTTTCCGTGGCGGCGCGGCGCCTGGAGCTGACGCCTGCCGCCGTGAGCCGCAATGTGGCCATGCTGGAGCGAAACCTGGGCGTGCGGCTGTTTCAGCGCTCAACCCGCAAACTCACGCTGACCGAAGCCGGTGAACGCTTCCTGGCTTCGATTGGCGGCAACCTCATCGCACTGCAGTCCGCCATCGCGGCCGTCTCCAGCGACAGCGGCGACCCCGTCGGCTCGCTCAAGGTCAGCATGTCGCCTACCTTTGGCATCGACTACATCGTGCCCTTGCTGCCGGCTTTTCTGGACCGTTATCCGCTGATTCGCCCTGACTGGTACTTTGAAAATCGCCCGGTCGACCTGATCGCCGAGGGGTATGACGCAGCTATTGGCGGCGGCTTCGAGCTGTCGCCAGGCGTGGTGTCGCGCGCCCTGGCCCCGATCCACCTGGTCGCCGTGGCGTCGCCCGCCTATATGGCAGGCCAGCAGGCCCCAGCCGACCCTGCGGGCCTGGCCGGGTTCAAAGGTATCGCTCTGCGTTCCAGCGGAACGAGCCGGGTTCGCCAGTGGGTCATGCGCGATGCGGCCGGTGCTGAGGTTCCAGCAATTTTTATGGAGTCAATGGTCATGAACGACCCGACCGCCATGCGCGCCGCAGCGCTGCTGGGCCTGGGCGTGACGCTGCTTGCCGTGCCTGACGTGCTGCCGTGGCTTGAACGCGGCGAACTCGTCAGGCTGCTGCCGCGCTGGTATGTGGATGCCGGCGCGATCTCGATCTATTACGCCACGCGCAGCCTGATGCCTGCCAAAACCCGCGTGTTCATCGATTTTGTGGTCGCGGCTTTCGAGCGCGATCACCTGGGCCGGCGTTTTGCCGGAAGCCTCGGCTAAGCGGCCTGACGGCCTGCAAACACGGCGGACTTGACCCACAATCCTTGTCTTCGCATCTCTCTGAAAGCCATCTCATGACCCAATCCCTCAAAGTCGCCGTGATGGGCGCCGGCGCCGTCGGTTGCTACTTCGGCGGCATGCTCGCTCGCGCCGGGCACGAGGTGGTGCTGATCGCCCGGCCCCAGCATGTCGAAGCCATCGCCCGCGACGGCCTGCGCATGGAAACCAAAACCTTCGACGAGCATGTGCGCCTGGCCGCCAGCGCAGACCCGGGCGCGGTGCAGGGCGCCAACCTGGTGCTGTTCAGCGTCAAGTCCACCGACACCGAATCGGCCGGCGCGCTGATTCGGCCGCACCTGCCGGCCGATGCCCTGGTGCTGTGCCTGCAAAACGGTGTGGACAACGCCGACCGCCTGCGTACCGTGCTGCCGCAGCACGCCGTGGC
Organism: Polaromonas sp. P4_F9; assembly: GCF_056401235.1. Taxonomy (NCBI): domain Bacteria; kingdom Pseudomonadati; phylum Pseudomonadota; class Betaproteobacteria; order Burkholderiales; family Comamonadaceae; genus Polaromonas; species Polaromonas sp. P4_F9. The sequence goes on from NZ_JBFUJT010000022.1 coordinate 39,162, forward strand.
CGCCGCGGTGGTGTACGTCGCCACCGAAATGGCCGGCCCCGGCCACGTCAAGCACCACGGCCGCGGCGAGCTGGTGATCGAGCCGGCTGTTTCCAGGTCCTTTTCCAGCGAAGGTGTGGCCCAGGCCCTCATTGCCGCCGGTGTGCCGACCGAGATTTCTGACAACGTGCGCGGCGCGCTGTGGGCCAAGCTGATCCTCAACTGCGCCTACAACGCCGTCTCGGCCATCGCCCAGCTGCCGTATGGCAAAACGGTGCAGGGCGAGGGCGTGAAAGACGTGATGAGCGACGTAGTGGCCGAATGCCTGGCCGTGGCCAAGGCCGAGGGCGTGCAGGTGCCCGGCGACGTAGACGCCGCCATCCGCAAGATCGCCGAAACCATGCCCAGCCAATTTTCATCGACCGCGCAAGACCTGGCGCGCGGCAAGCGCAGCGAGATCGACTACCTCAATGGCCTGATCGTGAAGCGCGGCGAGGCGCTGGGGATCAACACGCCGGCGAATCGGGTGTTGTGGGCGTTGGTGAAGTTGATGGAGTCGAAGAGACCTTAGGACCCTTAGGGCCCGCGTTCTCGCGCGCCTTCGAAGGGAGGGGGCAATCTCTTCGCTTCAGCGCTCCGGGTTGCCGAGCAGTGTGGAGATCACCCGCCAGTGCCGCGCTTCCCGGCTGCCAATTCAGACCTGCTCTGCCGCCGCCTGCGCAAGCAGCCAGGTGCGAAATACCTTGAGCGCTTCGAGCCCGGACGATTCTTCCGGATAGACCAGGTAGTAACCGCGTGTAGACACCCATTGCTTCCTTGAAAGCCGGCGCAACCGGCCGGTCGCTACCGCATCGTTGGCCATGAAGTCAGGCAGCAGCACTGCGCCCAAACCTACCACCGCAGCATTCAGGGCCATCGACATCAACTCGTAGCGTGGCCCCTCTTGCCCGGTACCGATTTCGATGCCGGAGTGGTCGAACCATTTTTGCCACGCGTCCAATACCGTCGTGTGGTGCACCAATGCGGACAACGGTGTCCGGGACGTTAGCGATTTTCCGTTTTTGGCGATCCATGCCGGTGAGGCATACGGTGACATCGCCAGCGGCAAAACAAAATCGTTGTGCAGCCCGGCACGCTTCCCGTCGCCAAATTCGAGTGAAGCGTCCACCGGCGTGCTCTTGAAATCAACCGACCCTACTCGGGTGGCGAAATTCAGGGTGATCTCGCTGTACGCGCGCGTGAAGTCTGGCAGGCGCGGAATTAACCAATAGCTGCCCAGCGACGCGCCGACCGACAGCGTGAGCGAACCCCCGCGTCCCTTAAGGGCCATAACATTGGCCGTCGCGCGTTCGAGGCGCTGGAGAATGGTGCTCACTTCGTCCAGGTAATAACGGCCGGCTTCGGTGAGGATGACCGCATCCCGGCGCCGCACAAACAGCTTTACGTCAAGGCGGCTTTCAAGCGCCATGATCTGACGGCTGACTGCGCCCTGCGTCAAGTGCAGCTCTTGCGCGGCTGCAGTGAAGGACCGCAACCGTGCGCTAGCCTCAAGGCATACCAGGGACATAGTGGAAGGTGCGCGCAACATCATGGTGCATGAGAAAAAAACATGGAAGACGCACAAATTGTCGTTTGTAGCTAAAGATTTGTCCAAGCATCATTCAGTTTTCTCATTGCCCAACCTTAAAGGCAGCCCCCATGACCGAATTAAAAGCGAACCGGCGAACGCTCCTCAAACTAGGTGCCATCGCGATGGCCTCATCGCCCCTGCTGGCACGCGCTGCCTGGCCAGACCGGCCCATCCGGCTAATCGTGCCGTCTGCTGCAGGCGGCTCGCCCGACAACATTTGTCGCATCCTGACTAGCGAGTTGATGAAGACGCTGGGGCAGCCTTTTGTGATCGACAACAAGCCTGGCGCAAGCGGCAACATTGGCATGCAGGAGATTGCACGCGCCGCGCCGGATGGCTACACCCTGGGCTACGGCAATGTGGGCACGCTGGCGATCAACAGATCCCTTTTTGCGAAGCTGCCTTACGACCCCGACAAGCAACTGGTCCCGGTAGCGCTTATCGGCTATGTGCAAAACGCGCTCGTCGTCAGGAACGACCTTGGCGTGAAGAACGTGACCGAGTTGATCGCACTGGCCAAATCCAGGCCCGGCAAACTCAGCATGGCTTCTCCAGGCAACGGCACCACGGGCCATCTGGGTGGTGAGTTATTCAAGAGCATGACGGGCACCTTTATGACCCACGTGCCCTATCGTGGCAGTCCGCAGGCCATTCAGGACCTGATGGGCGGTCAGGTCGACCTGATGTTCGATAACCTGTCGTCCATCGCACCGCACATCAAGAACGGCCGTATCAAGGCACTCGGCGTTTCAGGCCGGGCGCGCAGCCCGCTGTTTCCCGACGTGCCGACCATTGGCGAGTTCATCAAGGGCTATGAAACTACTGCTTGGGGCGGTATCGTGGCGCCCGCCGGCACACCGCGCGACATCGTGATGCGGCTCAACGGCGAAATCAACAAGGTACTGGGTAACGCCGCGATCAATGAGCGCTATGCTGCCATTTCCTTCGAGACAACCATCGGGCCGCCCGACCGCCTGTTTGATCGCGCCCTGCGGGAGACACGGATGTGGGCGGAGGTCGTCAAGCGCGCCGGCGTTCAGGTGGATTGAAAGCGTATGTTCGATTTCATCATTGAAGGCGGCGAGGTCATTGACGGGACTGGGGCGGCCCGGGTGCGTGCCGACCTGGGTGTGTCCCAGGGAAAAATCGTCTCCATCGGCGACCTGTCGTCTGTGCCGGCGAGCGAACGGGTAAGCGCACACGGGCGGATTGTCGCGCCGGGCTTTATCGATGCGCATACCCATGATGACCGCTTGCTGCTCATGCCCACGGTGGGCCCCCACCCCAAGCTGTCACAGGGCGTGACGACGGTTGTGTCCGGTAATTGTGGGGTCAGCCTTGCCCCGCTGGAGACTGAAAATCCGCCACCGCCGCTGGACATCCTGGGAACGGACGGCTGGGTATACCGGAGTTTTTCGGCATATCTGGATGCGCTGGCCCAGTCCAGTCTGGCCGTCAACGTCGCCTGCCTCGTCGGCCATTCCACGCTACGGGTCAAGTATGTGGCGGACCTTGAAAGGGCAGCGACGCCTGCGGAATCGGCGGGCATGGCGGCCGAGCTCACTGCCGCACTGGCTGCAGGGGCTATCGGGCTGTCGACGGGTTTGTACTACCCACCGGCAAAAGCCGCGACGGCCGAAGAAGTGATGGCCGTAGGCGCGCAGCTCAAGGCAGCCGGGGGCATCGTGACCATGCACATCCGCGACGAAGGCGATGCCATCGACGAGGCGCTGCGCGAGGCACTGCACATAGGCCGGGAACTGGGTGTGGGCACCGTGATTTCCCATCACAAACTGGTCGGCACAGCCAACCACGGCCGGTCCGTGCAGACATTGGCCATGCTGGAGCAAGCGGCGCAAGGGCAGTCGGTGTGCTTTGACTGCTACCCCTACAACGCTTCGTCCACCATGCTGCTGTCGTCCCGTGTGAAACAGTCGAGCGATGTGCTTGTGACGTGGTCCCAGCCTGAGCCTGGCGTTGCAGGACGCTCCCTGAAAGATCTTGCGCGCGAGAGAAATCAATCCGCAGAAGAGGTGGCGCAAGCATTGCAGCCGGCCGGAGCCATCTACTTCGCAATGAGTGAGGAAGACGTCAGCCGTATCCTGAGCCACCCGATGGCGATGATCGGCTCGGACGGCCTGGCACATGACGTGCGGCCGCATCCGCGCTTGTGGGGGACCTTTCCCCGGGTGCTGGGACACTACGTGCGCGAGAGAAAGCTGTTCCCGCTTGAGGCCGCCATCTACAAAATGACGGGACTCACCGCACGGCGTTTCGGCCTCGCCGGCCGGGGAACCCTGGCAGTGGGAAATCACGCGGACATCGTTATCTTCGATGAGCACCGTGTGAGCGCCAACGCCAGTTACGAGCATCCCACCGAAGTAAGTTCGGGGATCGATGCAGTTTTTGTCAATGGCCGCCTCGCCTGTCGCGATGGCCTCACCGTCTGCGTGGATGCAGGCACGGTGCTCCGCAAGCAGGGTGCTTTGCCATGACCGCGCCGCATGTTGTTGGCATTCTGGGGGGCATGGGTCCGGCGGCCGGCAGTGACTTTTCAAGACTCTTCGTCAATGCCTGTGAAGTTGTTCTGGTCGCGCGGGGCGAGCCCGTCACCGACCAGGCGTTCCCCGAACACTGGCTGGCCCAAGTCCCCCTGCCAGACCGCACTGAAGCCCTCTTGGGAGAAAAAGAAACGCCGCTGCCAGGAATGCTCAAGGCCCTGCGGCAACTATCGGCGTTAGGGGCCAGGTCCGTCGCGGTGGCCTGCAACACCGCACATGCCTGGCATGAGGAACTGCAGGCTCGCTGTCCCGACATTGAACTGTTGCACATCGTCAGGGAAACGACCCGGCAACTGGCTATCGAGGGGGTAACCGCTGTCGGGCTGATGGCCACGGTGGGAACGCACCGCCTCGGCTTGTACGAGGCCTCTCTTGGTCGCGCGGGAATTCGCCATTACGTACCGACCGCTGAAGAGCAGGCGCTGGTCATGCGAGGAATCGTTCAAGGCGTCAAGGGAGGTGACCTTCCCTTGGCGCGGGCCTGTTTCGAAGAGGTCGCCGGGCACCTGGCGCTTCGGCATGGTGTCAAGACCCTTGTCCTCGCCTGCACGGAAATCCCCCTGGCGTTGCAATCCGTCCCAGGCTACCCGGAGGTGCGCCTGGTGAATCCGGCTGATATGCTGGCGAAGGCGTTGGCAGAACGTGCGTATTCGCAAGCAGGCTTCTTTGGCTGACCAAGCAGGCTGATTGGAGAAGTCTCCGTTAGTCGCTTCAACGTGCTGAGCCGTCCAACAGTTCTGAAATAACCCGCCAGTGCTGCGGCTCGACTGGCGTGATCGACAAGCGGTTGCCCTTGCGCAGCACCACCAGATCCTCAAGGGCGTCATTCGCGCGCAGCTCGGGCAGGGTGAGTTTGCGGGTCTTGTGCAGCATCTGCACATCCACCAACAGCCAGCGTGGTTCGTCTGGCTTTGATTTAGCGTCGTAATAAGGCGACTTCGGGTCGAACTGGGTCGGGTCAGGGTAGGGCGTGGACGCTACCTGTGCAATGCCGACGATGCCGGGCTCGGCACAACTGGAGTGGTAGAACAGCACGCCATCGCCCACGCGCATCCCGTCACGCATGAAGTTGCGCGCCTGGTAGTTGCGTACGCCGACCCAGGGCACTGTGGCCTTGGGGGCAGCCAGCGCATCGTCCACCGAGCATTCCTCGGGTTCGGATTTCATGAGCCAATAGCTTGTCATGGGGTTTGCCTTGGTGGGTCATTTTGGGAAGGAGTTGAGCTTAGCGGACGAACGAGGCAAAGAAAAGCTACCTTCCGGACGGTGACCGGGGGGGCGTGGCGAGATCGACTACCTCAATGGCCTGATCGTGCAGCGCGGCGAGGCGCTGGGCGTTGCCACGCCGGCGAACCGGGTGTTGTGGGCCTTGGTGAAGCTGCTGGAAGGCAAGCAATCCGCCGCGGGGTCACCCGCTCGTTAGTGCAGTGCCGATCATCTCCTTCCCCCGCTGGGAGAAGGCCGGGATGGGGGCTCGCGGCGTGGGCGTCGGGCCGCCGTGCTTGCCTGGTCGTCGCTGGCCCCCACCCCAACCCTCCCCCAGCGGGGGAGGGAGCTTCACGGGTCCTTGACTGGTTCAGTGAGCACAGCGCGTGCAGTGCCGATCATCTCCTTCCCCCGCTGGGGGAAGGCCGGGATGGGGGCTCACGGCGTAGGCGTCGGGCAACCATGCTGACTCGGTCGCCGCTGGCCCCCACCCCAACCCTCCCCCGGAAGGGGAGCGAGCTTCAGAGCTTAGCCCGCCAGGCCCACAAACACGTTCTGCACATCGTCGTTCGCGTCGATGGCGGCCAGGAAGGCTTCGACTTCTTCCAGGTGTGCGGGGTCAAGGCTCGCGGGGTCAATCGGGTTCTTGGGTTTGTAGCCCAGCTTGGCGGAAATGACCGTGAAGCCCTGGGCGGGCAGGGCGCGGCTCACCAGATCGAGATCGGTGGGGGCGGTCAGGAACAGCGTGGTGCCCTCCTCGTGGCCCGGCTCAAAGTCCTCGGCGCCCGCTTCAATGGCCGCCACTTCGGGGTCGCTGCCCGCAACCACGGGCTCGGCCTCGATCATGCCCACATGGTCAAAATCCCAGGCCACCGAGCCGGAAGCGCCCAGGTGACCCTTGCGAAACAGTACACGCATTTCAGGCGCGGTGCGCTTGACGTTGTCGGTCAGGCATTCCACCATCACCGGCACCTGATGCGGCGCAAAGCCTTCGTACATCACGTGCTCGAAATGCACCGCCTCGCCCGTGAGCCCCGCGCCTTTCTTGATGGCCCGCTCCAGCGTGTCCTTGGGCATGGACACCTTGCGTGCCTGCTCCACGACCAGGCGCAGACGCGAATTGGAGGCCGGGTCGGCCCCGCCGCGCGCGGCGACCATGATGTCCTTGGCCAATCGTCCGAACAGCTTGCCCCGGGCATCGGCGGCCTGCGCCTTGCCTTTTGCTTTCCACTGTGCACCCATGATTCATGTTCCTTAAAGTTGTAGCGTCTTCGACGTGTATTTAGTATTTATATAGATATAGGGGCTGGCCAGGAATGCATCATTCATCTGCGTCTTCGCGTCCCCGCACCCACCGAAGCAAAGGTCATCCGCAGCTTGCTTTTAGCGCTACGGGATGCCCAGCAGTTTACAGATGACCCGCCAGTGCTTCGGCTCAACCGGCGTGATCGACAGGCGGTTCCCCCTGCGCAGCACCACCAGGTCTGCAAGGGCGTCATTGGCGCGCAGCTCGGGCAGGGTGAGGTTGCGCGTCTTGTGCAGCACCTGCACATCCACCAGCAGCCAGCGCGGCTCCTCGGGCTTTGACTTGGCGTCGTAGTAAGGCGACTTCGGGTCAAACTGCGTCGGGTCAGGGTAGGGCGTGGACGCCACCTGCGCAATGCCGACGATGCCGGGTTCGGCACAACTCGAGTGGTAGAACAGCACGCCGTCGCCGACGCGCATCCCGTCGCGCATGAAGTTGCGCGCCTGGTAGTTGCGCACGCCGACCCAGGGGATCGTGGCCTTGGGGGCCACCAGCGCATCGTCCACCGAGCATTCCTCGGGTTCGGATTTCATTAGCCAGTAGTTCATGGTTTGATGAGGTGTCAAGGCTTCACGATCTGCACGGATAAGGGCGCCACCCCTACGCATCAGTGGCGCGGCGGGGGCGTTTCAGCCCCCAGCTTAGCCGAACACCGGCCCGGTGTCAGCCGGTGCGGCGCCTTGCCGCTGCCTGGGCAATATCCGGCGGCAGGCGCCTGAGCATCCAGCGGATCGCCAGCGGCACCAGCACCAGGTCATCAACCGCGCCAATCACGGGCAGCACATCCGGGATGAGATCAATGGGCGAGAAGAGGTACAGCACTATCAGCGCGGTGCCCAGCTTCAGCCAGCCCGGTGCGTCGGGGTGGCGCAGCGCAAACCACAGCTGCCGCGCGTCGCCGCGCAGCACGGCCCACAGCAGGGTCAGGCGTTTCAACATGACAACTCCTCGATGACCGGCCCCGGCGGGCCGTGTTCAGCCTGGTTGGTGTTGCATGCTTGACGGATAGCGTGCAACACCACACTAGATGGCGCCGGCCGTGCCCGCTGCAAGGGCTTGTTCACCGGGCGTTACATTCCGCTCATCGAGCCGTGTGCGGAGCTCAAGCGTGTTCGAAATCGATATAGCTTTTTTCTGCATCCACCGCCACCAGCCTGACGCGCACCGTGTCGCCCACGTCCAGCCCTTCAAAACCGCGCACCACCCGGCCTTCCAGCATGGGGCTGCTAATGCGCACGTAGGTACCTTTGGCCGCGGCGCCGGTGACGATGGCGTCGAAGACCTCGCCAATGCGCCGCTGCAGCAGCCAGGCCCCTGCGGCCTTCAGCACCTGGCGCTCGACCTTGCTGGCGTTGTCTTCCTGCAGCGTGCAATGCCGGGCGATCCCGGTGAGCTGTTCGGCCGAATAGGGCGGCGCCTCGCCCGCGAGGGAGGCCTTCAACAGGCGCTGCGTCACCAGGTCGGGAAAGCGCCGGTTGGGCGCGGTGGAATGTGCGTAGTCGTTCACCGCGAGCCCGAAGTGCCCCAATCCGTTGGCCTCCGCTGTACCGGTGGTAGCGGGTGCGGCCGCGTACTCGCCCGAGCCCAGCATCTTCACCACCGCCAGCGACAGATCGGCGAAACCGGCTGGGTCGGCCAGGCGTCGCGTGCACAGGAAGCGGTCGAGCGCCAGAGCATCGGGCGCCGCGGGCAGCTGCACCCCATGGCTAGAGGCCAGCGCGACGATGCGGTCCCAACGGCGCGGCGCCTGCAGCAAGCGGCGCAGCGAGGGGAAGCCCTTGTCGACCAGAAAGCGGGCCGTCGCGCCGTTGGCCGCAATCATGAGGTCGGCGATCAGGTCCTTGGCGCGGTTTTTCTCGTCGGGGCGCAGGTCCGTCAGTTGCCCGTTCTTGAACACCGGGCGGGCGGACACCGTGTTGACATTCAGCGCGCCGCGCGTCTGGCGCCATTGCCGCAGCTGGCCGGCCAGTGCGTCGTGCAAACGCACCTGGTCCTCCAGTCCCGGGACGCTGGCGATCTGCGGCGGTGGCGGCCCCACATCGTCGAGCCACGCCGAGACGGCGTCGTAGGTGAGCTTGGCGCGATTGAGCACCGCCGCCCGGTAGATGTTTGATTCGGACACCGTGCCGTCTGCCGCTACCTGCATGTCGACCACCACCGCCAGGCGCTCCTGGCCTTCGTGCAGCGAGGTGAGGTCGGTAGACAGGACCTCCGGCAGCATCGGGAACACGCCCGCCGCCGTGTACACCGAGGTGGTGTTGACGGCCGCATGGCCATCCACCGCGCCGCCGGGCCGCACCATGGCATCGACATCGGCCACGGCCACCCGCAGGCGCGTGCTGCCAGCGGCCAGCGGCTCGGCCACGCTCAGCTGGTCGAGGTCGCGCGTGTCGTCGTTGTCAATCGAGAACCAGGTCAGATGGCGCAGGTCGTGGATGGTGCCATTGCGTTCAGGGCCCGTCCGGCGCGCGGCTTCGGCCTCTTGCAAGGCCTGCGGCGCAAAGGCGGGCAGCAAACCTCGGGAGCGCATCGCCTCGACGGCGATTCGGTGCAGATTGATGGTGTCCATAAGGTGCCAGTGGGTGATTTGTAGCAATGTACCCGCTGGTGATGACCGGGACGGCGTTGTCGGGGCCAGCGCACCTCGACAAGCTCGCGCAATCAGTTGCCACCCCTGAACTCACCCCTGAACCGCTGAAAAAGTTTTAAAAAAGCTGCTGAAATTGCAATAAGCAGGGCAGCTTGTGTCACAAAACGGCACCGCCAGCCGTCTTGTAGGTATGTGCATCTCAATTCCGAGTCACTTAAACCCGAAGGAAACACATGACCGAAGCTCGACTCCCCTGGACCCAACTCGCACCCAAGGCCTACCAGGCCATGGCCAGCGTGGGAGCCGCAACCGCCACCTCAACCATGGGCATGCCCCTCATCGAACTGGTGAAGACCCGTGTGTCGCAAATCAACGGCTGCGCCTTTTGCGTCGATATGCATGTGCGCGATCTGCGCAAGCACGGGGAAACCTGGCTACGCATCAACAGCCTCTCGACCTGGCGCGAAGTCGGCTTTTACAGCGAGCGCGAGCGCGCTGCATTGGCCTGGGCCGAAACCATGACCCGGCTCGCCGACGAGCATGGCGACCACGACACCGCCTTCGCGGCGCTGCAGGGCCAGTTCAGTGAACAGGAAATTGTCGATCTCACCTGGGTTGTCGCGCAGATCAACGCCTGGAACCGCATGGCGGTGGGCATGCGGCAACCGCCGTCCGGCAAGCCGCTGGAGTGACCGGAATCCCTTGAGCCGCAACCGGCATCTGCAATTCACCCCCGTCGGGAGCGGGCTCGCGTGCATGCGCGTGGGCCCGGTCTCGCCAACAAACTTGAAGAGTCATCCATGAAAAAAATCTGCATCCCCCTGTTTCTGGCAACAAGCGCGCTGTTCGCCCAGCCAGCCTTGGCCAGCGGCATCGAGGGCGTCAGCGTCACGCCGCTCATGTCCAAAGACCTTTCCGACCTGCCCGGCAAGGAAGGCCTGGTCATCACCGTGGACTACGCACCCGGCGCTGCCGACCCTGTGCACCGCCACCGCGCACACGGTTTTATCTACGTGCTCGAAGGCTCCATCGTGATGCAGGTCAAGGGCGGGAAAGAAGTCACGTTGACACCTGGGCAGACTTTTTATGAAGGCCCCAACGACATTCACACCGTTGGCCGCAACGCCAGCACCACCCAGCCCGCAAAGTTCCTGGTGATGCTGATCAAAAAGAAGAAGGCCGAGGTCCTGGAACTCGTGAAGTGAAGTGACGTGAAGTGAGTTGAGCAGGGCCGGAAAATCGGGCTCAAAAAAGCGGTACGGGGTCCGGATTTTTGGTCACCAAACCTGAACCGCCTGGCGGTCAAGGCAAGTCCAGGACAACGTTGCCCACCACCTTCCCGCCTTCAACGGCCTCGTGCGCGCCAGCAATATCGTCCAATGCAAAGCGGGCGCCTACCGTGTGCAATAGCCGCCCCTTGGCCAGCAAGTCGGTCAGGTTTTTGATCGCCATCTGCCGGTCGACCGGGGTGAGGTCATAGACCAGAAAGAATCGCAAGCTGATCGAGCTGAACAGCAAAGTGCGAAACGGAACCGGCGCGTCGCCATACGCATTCGAGCCATAGCAAACGAGCGTGCCATGAGGCGCGAGCGCGCCGTCGGGCAGTAACTGTAGGGTGGACGAGAAATCCATGTCGACGATGGCGTCCACGCCGCGGCCGGCAGTGAGCTCCTTCACCCGCTGCGCGACAGGCTCGGTCTTGTAGTTGATCGTCGCTTTGACGCCGGCATCCAGCGCGTGCTTTGCTTTCTCTACCGACCCGACGGTGCCTATCACCTCCGCACCGCCAATGACTGCCAGCTGCGCAGCATAGTGACCAACCGCAGACGACGCGCCGATCACCAATACGGTTTTTCCGGAGATGTCGCCCAGCAGGTGGATCGCCTGACAGGCGGTCATCGCCGGGATGCCGAGGCAGGCGGCAGCCGCAAAATCCGTCGTGACCGGCAGCCTCACGGCCTGCGCCTCGGGCAGCGCAATGTATTCAGCGGCGGTGCCCATCGGTCGCTGCCATTGCCCATTCCAGATCCAGACGCGTTCGCCAACTCGGCTGGACGACACACCGTCGCCCACCATGTCAATCACGCCGGCGCCGTCGCTGTGCGGCACGATGCGCTCGGTGCCCAGCGGCCGGCCAAGCCTTGACTTGACATCCGAGGGGTTGACGCCCGACGTCGCAAGTTTGACGCGAACTTCTCCCGGTGCGGGCATCGGCGTTGGCAGTTCGCCAACCACCAGGACCTCACGGGCCACACCGTTTTTTGAATACCAGGCAGAACGCATGATGACTTTGTCCTAATTTGTTGTCTTCATAAGCACAGATTGATTGAAGAGAAAGCCGCTAAAAGCCAAATTGAGGATACAAGAAAATATGGGAACTGGGTATCGCCTCATTGGGGGTTGGTTGCGACTGTCAGGGTAGGGCGTGGACGCCACCTGCGCAATGCCACCATCGCCAGGCGTTCCTGCCCTTCGTGCAGCGAGGTGAGGTCGGTGGACAGGACCTCCGGCAGCATCGGGAACACGCCGGCCACCGTGTACACCGACGTGGTGTTGACGGCCGCATGGCCATCCACCGCGCCGCCGGGCCTCACCATGGCATCGACATCGGCCACGGCCACCCGCAGGCGCGTGCAGCCAGCAGCCAGCGGCTCGGCCACGCTTAGCTGGTCGAGGTCGCGCATGTCGTCGTTGTCAATCGAGAACCAGGTCAGATGGCGCAGGTCGTGGATGGTGCCATTGCGTTCAGGGCCCGTTCGGCGCGATTTGTTTCTTGCCCAGTGCGACACCGAAAGTCCCAACGTATCATCTCCGGCACCCAGAACCTGAACGATGCCGCAATCCGACTGATCGCCATGATCGCCATGATCGCGAAGGTGCTGACCGTGGGTTCTCGCTTTTTGGTCGTAACCATCCGCCAGAAGCTCGAACCACGCAGAACCCCTAGTTGCGGGCGCTCTGCGCCATGTCAGGCATCTGGCCCACATAGCGGCCCCGTGGGCGGATCACTTGCGCCACGCCCAATTGTTCCAGGCTGTGCGCCAACAGTCCCACGCTACGCGCCGTTGCGAACAGGCCAAAGGCCGCATCGGCGGGCAGTCGATGATGCGCAACCAGGGCCGCCAAGGCTACGTCTATGTTGGGCTGCAAACCGGTCAGCATGGTCACCTTTTCTATGAAGCGCGCGATCACGTCCGGGGGCTCGAACAACGCCAGCAAGGTGGCTGCGCGCGGATCACCGTCGGGATAGAGGTGGTGGCCAAAACCTGCCAGAGGCAGGCCGGTCGACAGGTAGTGGGCGAGCACCTGGTCCTCCCCTAGCCGTTCCACTTCGCTGAACAGCGCCTGAACTCGGCCTGAGGCATCGCCATGCAAGGGCCCCGAGAGGGTGGTCAATCCAGCCAGGAGGCAAGCCGGCAACGAGGCACCTGTCGAGGCCGCAATGCGTGCGACAAACGCTGAACTTGTCAACTCGTGGTCGACCAGCAAGACCATGGCCGTTCGCAACAAATCGGCCACCTGCGTCGATTGCTTCCACGCTTGCGCAAAGCGCAGATGCAGCGGTTGGCTCCCGTGCCGGGCACCGAACGCATTGGCCAGCTGACCCACCAGACTCTGGCCCTCGCTGTGCAGCACCCGGGTCAAACGTCCACGGGTCGAATGCCCGGTGGCGGCCAAACTGGCCAAGGCCGTGAAAGCAGCGACTCGCCCAGGCGAGCCCGAGTGCATCTGCGCAGATGCCGCAGAGGACGAAAAGTCGAGGGGTAGCTCGGCGGCCCACAACAGTTGAGCCACGTCTTCCAGGTTGGCCGACCGGGCCAGGTTCACCGCATCCTGGCCCCGGTAATACGGGCGCCCGCGAAAGAACGCGCACAGGGCCGTAGGGATGCTGGGCTCCGAGCCGAAGAGCGTGTTGGCGGCCAGGGTTTCATGTTTGCGGCCGGCCTGTTTGCGTTTGGCCAGGCCGGCAACATCCTCGGCGCGGTAAAGGCTACGGCGCGTATCGGCCGGATCGGGCATGACCTCCAGCTTGCCGCGGCTCACGTAGGCGTAAACCGTTTGAGGTCGCACACCAAGTAGGTGGCACGCCTCATTCATCGAAATCCAGGAAGCCATGGTCGAGCTTAAGAAATTTATATATATTGATTTTATACATCAATATTGACCAATTTATCAATCATTTACTAACATGCCCACATCTTTGAAAAAGCACCTTGAACACATTGGCCTCGTCTGCCCCCACTTGAATGAATTGACATGAAACCTCAGCTCCTCCAGCTCAATCCCATCCTGATCCCTGCGATCAACGACAAGCTCGCATCGCTCTACACCGTCCACAAATTCTTCGAGGTGACGGACCAGCAGGCCTGGCTGCGTGAACATGGCGCATCCATCGCCGCCGTGATCACCGGCGGGCACACCGGCATTTCGCAAGCGATGCTGGAGCAGTTGCCTGGCCTCAAGGTGGTGGCCGTCAATGGCGTCGGCACCGATGCGGTGGATCTGGCCTACTGCCGAGGCCGTGGCCTGCCCGTCACCGCAACCCTGGGTGCGCTGACCGAAGACGTCGCCGATCTGGCCATTGGCTTGCTGATCGCTGCCTGCCGAAACCTGTGTGCCGGCGACCGCTTCGTGCGCGACGGCCAGTGGGAACTTCGCCCCCAGCCCAGCGCCATCCCTCTTGCTCGCCGGTTCAGCGGTATGCGCGTTGGTATCGTCGGTATGGGTCGGGTTGGCCGCGCCGTCGCGGTTCGGGCGGCGGCCTTTGGCTGCCCGATCAGCTATACCGACCTGCGCCCCATGGACGACATAGCGCACCGGTTTGTGACTAACCTGGTGGACCTCGCGTATGACTCCGACGCGTTGGTGCTGTGCGCGGCGGCAGACACCGCCGAAGGCATCGTCGACGCGGCCGTGCTCGAAGCGCTCGGCCCACGCGGCTTCCTGGTCAACGTCGCCCGCGGCCGCCTGGTCAATGAGGCCGACCTGACAGAGGCGCTGGCGGCCGGCCGCATCGCCGGTGCGGGCCTGGACGTGTTCGTTGACGAACCCCGCGTTCCCCTGGCGCTGCGCCAGTCCGACAGCGTGACCCTGCAGGCGCACCGCGCCAGTGCCACCTGGGAGACCCGGACCGCCATGGGCGAGATGGTGCTGGCCAGCATCGCGCAGGCCCTGGCCGGCGAGCGCCCGGCGATGAGCCTGACCACCTGAGCTGGCAAAAAAAAAGAACACCACAGAACACCCAGGAGACAAATCCATGCATTTCCCCCGGTTCAGCCGATACTTCCCGCTCAGCCTGGCCATCGCCCTCGGCCTGATGGTGGCCGCGCCCGCCTTCGCGCAGGCCTACCCTTCCCGGCTGGTGACGCTGGTGGTGCCTTTCCCGCCCGGCGGCGGCACCGACACGGGCGCGCGCATCATCGCCGAGCAACTGGGCAGGCGCTGGGGGCAAACCGTCGTCATCGAGAACAAGGGCGGCGCAGCGGGGCAGATCGGCGCAGACCTGGTCGCCAAGGCCAAGCCGGACGGCTACACCCTGCTGCTGGGCAACATTGGCACGCAGGCGATCAATCCATCGCTGTATCCCAAGATGCCCTACAACCCGGACACGGCGTTTGCGCCCATCTCGCTGCTGGCCGAGCTGCCGCTGGCCATGATGGTCAACCCGGCCGTCCCGGCGAACACGGCCGCCGAATTCATCACCCTGGCCAAGTCCCGGCCGGGGCAGCTCAGCTACAGCAGCGCGGGGGCCGGCGGGGCACCGCACCTGGTGGCCGAGATGTTCAAGGAGCAGACCGGCTGCTTCATCCTGCATGTGCCTTACCGGGGCGGCGGTCCGGCCATCGCCGATCTGCTCGCCGGCCATGTGCAGTTGTCCTTCATGACGGTGCTGGAAGCGTCCGCGCATATCAAGGCCGGCAAGCTGCGCGCCCTGGCCGTGACCGCTGACAAGCGCGTGTCGGCGCTGTCCGACGTGCCCACGCTGTCGGAAACCGTGCTCCCCGGCTTCAATGCCATCTCGTGGCTGGGCTTGCTGGCCCCCGCCGGCACGCCACCGGCCATCGTGGACAAGATCGCGGCCGACGTTCGCAGCATCCTGGCGGACGAAGCGGTCAAGGCGCGCTTCGTGTCGCTGGGCGGCGTGCCGCGCGCGACCACCCCGCAGGAATTCACCCAGCTGATCGCAGAAGACAGGCGGCGCTACGCCCAGATCATTCGCAGCCGAAAAATCTCCACGGAATGAGCGCCATGACGGAGCTTGTTTTCCCCGCGCCTGCGCCGACGACCCTGGCCGTGACTGGCAGCACGGCGGTTTTTCCGGTGGGCCGCGTGTTTTGCATCGGCCGCAACTACCGCTGGCGTCAGGACGAGGCCACGCCCCTGGAGATGCCCGCCTGGTTCATGAAGCCCGCCAACGCGGTGGTGCCTGCGCACGGCGTCCTGCCTTACCCACCGGAGACAGACGACTTTTGCCATGAGATCGAGCTGGTCGTGGCCATCGGCCGTGGCGGCCGGAACATCGCCCCGGCCGATGTGGAGCCGCATCACATCTGGGGCTATGCCGCCGGGCTCGATCTCACGCGGCGCGACCTGCAGCAGCAAGCCAAGCGTGCCGGTGGCCCTTGGGAGGCCGCCAAAGCCTTCGACCACTCGGCCCCCTGCACACCCCTGGTACCGGCTGCGGCTTGCGGCCATCCGAGGCAGGGGAGCGTGTGGCTAACGGTCAACGGCATCGAACGGCAGCGCGCCGACCTGTCCGGCCTCTTGTGGCCGGTGCCCGAACTGGTGGCGATGCTGTCGCGGTCGGTGACGCTCGCGCCCGGCGACCTGATCTACACCGGCACACCCGCGGGCGTGGGCCCACTGCAACCTGGCGATGTTGTCCAGGGCGACGTGGCGGGCATCGGCCAGTTTTCCATGACCGTGGGCAGCACCAGCCCCGGAGATTCAACACCCATGACAGGAGACTCCCTTTGAACACCACCACCCCCAAGAAGATCGCGCTGGTCACAGGTGCAGGCAGCGGTATCGGCCGCGCCGCGGCCCTTGGCCTGCTTAACGACGGCTGGAGCGTCGTCCTGGCCGGCCGCCGTGCCGAGCCCTTGCAGGCGTTGGTGGCCGAGGCCCAAACGCGTGGCCAGACGGCGATGGCCGTGCCCACTGATGTGAGCGACCCGGTCAGCGTGGAGGCGCTGTTCGCCGCCATCGAGCACCGCTTCGGCCGACTCGATCTGCTGTTCAACAATGCCGGCGTGAACGCCCCGGCGGTGCCGATGGACGAGTTGCCGCTGGACAAATGGTTCAGCGTGATCAACACCAACGTGACCGGCGTGTTCCTGTGCGCGCGCGCCGCTTTCGGGCTGATGCGCCGCCAGTCGCCGCAGGGCGGACGAATCATCAACAATGGCTCGATCTCGGCGCACACGCCGCGCCCCTTCACCGCGCCCTACACCGTCAGCAAGCACGCGGTGACGGGCCTGACCAAGGCCGTGGCACTGGACGGGCGAGCCTTCAACATCGTGGCCAGCCAGATCGACATCGGCAATGCGCTGACCGAACTGTCCGAGCGCATGACCCGCGGCGTTTTGCAGGCCAACGGCACGGTCGCGCCTGAACCCATGATGGACGCCAACCACGTGGCCAACGCAGTGCGTCACATCGCCGCGCTGCCGCTGGACGCCAACGTGTTGAACATGACCATCATGGCCAGCGCCATGCCCTACGTCGGGCGCGGCTGAGAGCCAGGTGCAGAGCGTGTAGCGCGAAGGTATTTCATTGATTCCGCCGGCGCTTGATGACGATTGACCCAACCACAAAAGGAGACTTTCATGCAACTCACATCCCTGTTAAAAATCCTTGCCGTCTCGGCATCCCTGACCGTGGTTCCGACCCTGGCATCGGCCCAGGCCTATCCGACCCGCACCATCAAGATCATCGTGCCCGCCCCGCCGGGCGGCGCGATCGACACCATTGCCCGCGTCGTTGGAGACAAGATCGGGGCGGCTATGGGTCAGCCGGTGATCATCGAAAACAAGCCTGGCGCATCCAACAACCTCGGCACGGATGTCCTGGCCAAATCAGCACCCGATGGCTACACGATCGGCATCGTGGGCGGCAGCCACAACACCAACAAGTTCCTGTTCAAAAACCTGGGCTGGGACCCGGAAAAAAGCTTCGAGCCCATCATCTACACCCACGAGGTCCCTCTGGTGTTCGCCATCTACCCGCAGATTCCCGCCAAGACACTGCCCGAGTTCGTGGCCTGGATGAAAGCCAATCCAGACCAGGCTAAGGTAGCCACCTCTGGCCGCGGCAGTGCACAGGAAATGGCGGCCGAGATGTTTCGCATGGCGAGCGGTGCGCCCATGCTGCTGGTCCCCTACAAGGGCTCTTCCGCCGCCCACCCGGATCTGCTGGCCGGGCGCACCGCGCTCTACATCGACACGATCAGCGCCATCCAGTCGCAGGTAAAAGCCGGCAACGTACGAGCCGTTGCGGTGTCAACCCAGAAGCGAAGCATGTCTCTGCCGGACGTGCCGACCGCGAACGAACAGGGGCTCAAAGGCTATGATGCCAACACGAATGGAGGGTTCCTGGCGCCGGCCGGAACACCCAAGGCGATTGTCGCCAAGCTCAATGCCGAGATCAACGCAGCGCTGAAGCTGCCTGACGTGCGAGCCAAGCTGGAGGCTGCGGGTATCGAGATCCAGGGCGGAACGCCGCAGGAGTACGCCGCGGTGATCAAGTCCGACCTCGCCAAGTGGGGCAAGGTCGTCAAGGAGGCGGGCATCCAGCCGGAGTGAGTCAGGGGCTATGGCCGGATTCTGTCCAAGGCGACTCGACGCACCATGTGTTGGCGATGACCGTTTGGACGAGACGGCGCCATCGCAGATTGGCCAGGCTGGTCACCTCAAAGGAGTGAGCGTGTAACCGTCAGCTCAAAGACGCTCAACAGTGCCATGGCATGTATAGGCAAAATCGCGGAACAGAAGACGCCGTTCATGCCCGCCATTGTTGGTGCACCGGCCCGGACTTTTCGCGGGCTACGCAGAGCTGGTTAGAACTGGTGTTAGCGCTGAGTATCGGCTTTGGCCAACTCCCGGCTGCTTTCGTCGACGCAATCATCGCCACATTGCTGGCGGCCAGCCTGTAAATGCGACCGTCCAGCTTGGAGCGAGCAGTTCCGACAGGCAAAAGTCAGCAGTCAGTCCTGACCTTCCCCCTGGTGCAAACGCGCAAATGACTGGAGCCGCCCAAAGCAGCCGTTACGACTCATCCTGTTAGGCATTCTCATTGATGTGAGAAACCAACCTCGTTCGGACGTCCTGCCAACTGCAACCTAGCCACCACCTCCGCCGTCTCCGCCACCAGCTTCCCCTTCCTCCAGACATTCAACCGGATCGCTTCAACAGGGTCCCGCGCCTGCAAGAGCACAAAGCTCGCATCGCATCCCACTTCCAGCCCATAGCCCTGCAGGTGCATCACCTTCGCGGCATTGGTCGTCACAGCGTCGAAGCATTGGCGGATGCCTTTCTGGCTCGTCATCCGCGCCACATGCAGGCCCGTGTGCGCCACTTCCAGCATGTCGCCCGAGCCCATGCCGTACCGCGGGTCCATTACGCAGTCCTGGCCGAAGGCGACGTTGACGCCTGCGGCCATCAGCTCGGGCACGCAGGTCATGCCGCGGCGCTTGGGGTAGGCGTCGCGAAGAACCTTTATTGATTTCGTTCAGCTTGCGTTCACCTAGCCCTTTGTAAGCTGTGCTCCATATCAACCAAGGAGCCTCTTCATGAAACGTTCTGCCATTCTTTGCCTGACCACGCTGCTGGCAGCGGGCGCCCAAGCCCAGACCTTCAACGACACTGCCCGCGTGCGCAATGTCAACCCCCAATACGAGAACGTCTCCGTGCCGCGCAACGAGTGCACCAGCCAGTGGGTGACCGAGCAGCAACCCGTGGCCGCTTCGCGCAATTACGGCGGGCTGGCGGTTGGCGGTGTGGCCGGCGCCGTGCTGGGCAACCAGGTCGGCAAGGGCCACGGCCGCGAAGCCGCTACCGCGCTCGGTGCCGTGGTCGGCGCGCTGGCCGGCGAGCACTTTGCCAACCAGAACGGTTGGGGTGGTGGCTACCAGCAGGCATCCCAGCCGCAGCAGCGCCAGGTGCAAACCTGCAACACTGTCAACGACGTGCAGTCCCGCCTCACGGGCTACCAGGTCGAGTACGAGTACCACGGTCAGGTCTACAGCACGGTGACCCGCGAGAAGCCGGGCCGCACCTTGCCTGTGCGCGTTTCGGTGGCCCCGGTGGAGCCGGTGGCGTCGGTGGGGCGCGAGTCCCAGGGCGCAAGCGAATACCAGGGCAGGCGCGATGACCGTGGCGGTCGCGAGTACTATGGTGCTTACAACCGATGAACGCACGATGAACGCATTTGCCAAACTGCTCTGCGCCACCTTGCTGGTGGCATCCAGCCTGGCCTGGGCCGACCTGAGCCGTGACGACGCGGCCGCGGCGGCCCAGCGGGCCAGTGGCGGCCGCGTGCTGTCCGTCGAAAAGTCCGAGTCTTCGGGCCGGCCGGTATGGCGCGTCAAGGTGGTCACGCCGGCTGGTGAGGTCCGCGTGATCCAGGTGGACGTCGCCACCGGCCAGGTTCGATAGTGTGGTGTTGCACGCTATCTGGCACATAAAAATGCGTCTTTTCGGCCATGGCGGCGTTGCAAATCCGCGCGATACCTACGGGTATCGCTGTGGTTTGCGCCTTGCCCTGACCAAAAATCCATCATTTTTATTTGTGCCATCAAGCATGCAACACCACACTAGGGCCGCCTGCGGCAGCTTTAACCCATGCGCTTGTTACTGATCGAGGACGATGCCGCGCTGCGGCTCACCCTGGCCCGCCAGCTGGAGGCCGATGGCTACCGGGTCGACCAGGCCAAGGACGGCGAAGAGGGCCTGTTCCTGGCGCGCGAGTACCCGGTTGACCTGGTCATCGTCGACCTGGGGCTGCCCAAGCTGAGCGGGCTGACCATCGTGCAGCGCCTGCGCCAGGAGGGGCGTGCCATACCCATCCTGATCCTCACCGCACGCGGCAGCTGGCAAGACAAAGTGGTGGGGCTGGAGGCCGGGGCCGACGACTACCTGGTCAAGCCTTTCGAATACCCGGAGCTGGCGGCGCGGCTCAAGGCCTTGCTGCGGCGCTCGCTCAAGACGGCCTCTGACGTGCTGACGCTCGGCCCCCTCAGCATCGACCTGTCGGCGCAGGCGGTGCGGCTCAATGGCGCGGTGCTGGAGCTCACGGCGTTCGAGTACCGCCTGCTCGAGTATCTGGTGCGCCAGCGCCCGGGCATCGTCACCAAGCAGGCGCTGTCGGACTACCTGTACCCGCACGGGGAAGACCGCGACAGCAACGTGCTGGAGGTGTTGGTGGGTCGGCTGCGGCGCAAACTCGACCCGGACGGCAGCCTCGGCCCCATCGACACCGTGCGGGGGCGGGGCTACAGGTTCACCCTGGAATGAAGGCCGGCTACTCCATCCGCGCCCGCCTGCTTCTGGGGGCTGCGCTGGTGCTGCTGGCCTTCATGGCCGGTGCGGGGCTGGCGGTGCAGCGTGCCCATGAGGACAGTGTGCGCACCGTCCACTTTGGCCGGCTGCAGAGCACCGTCTACCTGCTGCTGGCAGCTGCCGAACTTGATGCCGGCGGTGCGCTGGTGATGCCGCCCGAGTTTGCGGAGCCGCGCCTCTCGCTGCCGGGGTCTGGCCTGTACGCCGGTATCTACAACGTGTTGCGGGGGGATCAGTGGCAGTCAGCCTCGACCCTGGGCTTTCCGCCGCCGTTCCGGCGCAGCCTGCAACCCGGTCAATGGCGCAACGAGACGGTGGATGGGGCCGGTGGGTCCTTCCTGTCGGTCAGCTATGCCGTCACCTGGAAGGCCTCCGCGCGTGAGGCACCGCTGGTGCTCACGGTGCTGGAAGACCGCGCGGCCTTCGACCGCGAGGTTGGCACCTTTACCCGCACCCTGTGGCTCTGGCTGGGCGGCGCCGCCGTGCTGCTGTTGCTGGCCCAGCTGTGGCTGTTGCGGTGGGGCTTGGCACCGCTGCGGCGCGTGGCCAGCGAGATCCGGCGCATCGAAGAGGGTGAGCAATCGCGCATCGAGGGCCGCTACCCCACCGAAATCTCGGGCCTCACGGACAACCTGAACACCCTGATCCAGCAGGAGCGCGAGCGCCAGACCCGGCATCGCGACGCGCTGAGCTTTCTGGCCCACAGCTTGAAGACTCCGCTGGCCGTGCTGCGCAGCGCCCTGGCCGAGCCGGCGCAACTACCAGCAACGGTGGCCCAGCAGGTGAGCCGCATGGACGACATCGTGCAGCACCAGCTGGGGCGCGCCATTGCGGGGGGCGCCGCGCGCTTTGCGCCGCCGCTTCTGGTGGCGCCGATCCTGGAGCGCATTCGCGACGCGTTGGCCAAGGTCTATGCCGAAAGGGCGTTGGACTTCAGCGTCGAGTGCCCGCCCGACCTGGCCTGGCGCATCGACGAGGGCGACTTGTTCGAGATGCTGGGCAACCTGCTGGACAACGCGGCCAAGTGGGCGCGCAGCCGCATCATGGTGCGGGTGTGGCGCGAAGCAGGGCGCCTGTGCATCCGCATCGAGGACGATGGCCCCGGGTTCAGCGACACGGAGTCCGCCCTGCGGCTCCACGTGCGGGGAGACGAGCGCGTGCCCGGGCACGGCGTCGGGCTGGCCGTGGTGAGCGACCTGGTGGCCAGTCACCAGGGGGAACTCAAGCTCACACGCGGCTCGATGGGCGGCGGGCGGGTCGACATCGTGTTGCCGGTGGCTTGAGAACCTGAGAAGCATGCTCTTCAAGGTGAAAGCTGGAAGTTCTTAACTTACCTTGAAGAAGGCGGTCTTGGCGGGTCGGTTGGCGACGGTCAAGCTCGCCACCATCTCTGCCGTTTCGGCCACATGCAGGCCCATGTGTGCCACCTCCGGCATGTAGTCGCAGCACGCCGCATCACAGGTCCATCCAAACCGCCCCTCGCGCCATGTATCCAGGCAGAAAAATAATGGCTTGACTTCGAGTGCACTCGAAGTTTTACAGTAACGGCATGAGCACATCTCTGAGCATCGCCGAGGCCGCCAAGGCCACCGGCTTAACTGCCTACACCCTGCGCTACTACGAGCAGATCGGCCTGATTGCGCCCGTGGACCGCCGCGGCGGCGCGCGCCGCTACAGCGACACTGACATGCGCTGGCTGGAGTTCCTGGTGCGCCTGCGTGCCACCGGCATGTCCATGCGCGACATGCAGCGTTACGCGCAGCTGCTGCGCCAGGGGCAGGCGCCCCACAGCCTGGCCGAGCGGCAAACCCTGCTGGAAGAGCATGCCCGGCGGGTCGAGGAAGACATGCGCGCGCTCGGTGAAACGCTTCAATACATCCGCAAGAAGATTCGCATCTACCAGGAGCTGCGAACAATGCCCAAACGTGCCTGAAACGCTGGCCCTTCCCATTTTTTTGACATTCCCCAACTCAATATTTTCAGAAGGAACACCATGAAAACCCGCACCCTCGGCCGCAACGGCCCCGCCATTTCCGCCATCGGCCTCGGCTGCATGGGCATGAGCGACTTCTACAGCAACCGCGACGATGCGGAGTCCGTCGCCACCATTCACCACGCACTGGACCAGGGCCTCAATTTCCTCGACACCTCCGACGTCTATGGGCCGCACACCAACGAACTGCTCATCGGCAAGGCCATTGCCGGACGCCGCAAGGATGTGTTTCTGGCGACCAAGTTCGGCATGTCGCGCGACCCGGCCAACGAGGCGGCGCGGGGGGTCAATGGCCGCCCCGAATATGTCAAGGCCAGTTGCGACGCCAGCCTCAAGCGCCTGGGCATTGAGCAGATTGACCTCTATTACCAGCACCGCGTCGACAAGACCGTGCCGATCGAAGACACCGTGGGCGCGATGGCTGAACTGGTGCAGGCCGGAAAGGTGCGCTATCTTGGCCTTTCCGAGGCATCGGCTGCCACTATCGAGCGTGCCTGCAAGGTGCATGCCATCGCCGCCTTGCAAAGCGAGTATTCGCTGTGGACGCGCGACCCGGAAGTAACCGGCACATTGGCCGCTTGCCGCAAGCATGGGGTGAGCCTGGTAGCTTATTCGCCGCTCGGCCGTGGCTTCCTCACCGGCGCGTTCTCAAAGCCGGAGGATATTCCTGCCGACGACTACCGTCGCCGTTTTTCGCCGCGTTTCCAGAGTGAAAACTTCAACCGCAATCTCGAGCTGGTGGAAAAGGTGAAGCAACTGGCCGGGGCCAAGGGCACGACGGCGTCACAAGTGGCTTTGGCCTGGGTGCTGGCTCAAGGCGAGGACATCATTCCCATCCCCGGCACAAAGCGGCGCACGTATCTTGACCAGAATATCGCCGCTCTCGACCTTGAACTGAGCAAGGCAGAACTGGCCGAGCTGGACCAGGCATTTCCGCCCGATGCCGCTGCGGGCCTGCGTTACCCGGAATCGTTCATCGGCTCAGTCAACGCCTAGTTGTAGTGGCAGTGGCGTGGCCGAAGGCGAAGGTGACGCCCGTAGTCAGATTTCTTCAATGTAAAAGTGTAATTTAATGAATTTAGCTTGAAGTTTAAGACTCTTCAAGGTAAATTGGAAGAATCAATATTTACATTGAAGACGCGCTTGAATTCCTTTTATGAGCTGAACGAGCAGCAAAAACGGCAACTCATCGATGCCGAGATGCTTTTCTCCGCGCTGGAGCAGGCGGAGGCGGAGGCTATTCGCCACAGGGGCTCGATGTTCTGGCGGGAGCAGGATGGCGGCCGCTACCTTATTTCGCTCTCGGCTCACTCCAGGCAGCGGTCTCACGGACCCGCTTCACCCGAGAACGAGTTGAAGTATGAACGGTTCACCACAAGAAAAGCCGAGGTTGAGGCTCGGCTAAAGACTCTGCGGGAAAAGGCGGAGGAATACAGGCGCATGAACAAGGCGCTGCGTCTGGGGCGAACGCCGGACATCCTGATTGAGGTGCTCAACGCGATGATGCGCTACGGGGTGGCTGAGCATTTTCTGGTGGTGGGAACCCACGCGCTGTTTGCCTACGAGACCGCCGCGGGTGTGCGTTTCCCAAGCGATGTGATGGCCACCCAGGACGCTGACCTGCTCTTCGACACCGTCAGGAGAGCGGCCTTTATGGAAGTGATGAAGGACCGCAAGATGTCCTTCCTCGGCATCCTGAAGAAGGTCGACAAGACCTTTGAGCGTGATGAACTGGACAACTCCACCGCGCGCAACGCCTCAGGCTACGAGATTGACCTGATTCGCCGATTTCCGCCGGATCCGGAAGACATGACGGAACACCCGCTTCAGCTGACACCCGACGAAGGGGATCTGTGGCCTGTTCGCGCCTCCATGGGGCAAAAGCTGTTGTCTGTGCCCCGTTTCGATCAGGTTGTGGTCGGCGTGAATGGCGCCATGGCGCGCATGCGCACTGTGCATCCACTGGACTTTGCCCGGATCAAGCGCGAGCTTTCCAAAGATATCCATCGCGAGCCCCTCAAGAAGTCCAAGGACCTGGCGCAGGCGGACATGGTGGAGACGCTGGTTCGGGAGTACCTGCCGCACCTGGCCAAAGATCTGGCCAACAAAGCCCCGGGCAGCGAAGACACTACCGGGAAGGCATAAAGCTGGTTGCTGGTGATCGCAGTGTCATCCGCAACTGCGCCGTGGCCGCTGGCGTCTCGGCCAGCAGCGTTCCCTTCTTCCATACCTTCAATCGATTCGCCCGCAGCCGAATCGCCTCAATCGCGTCCCGCGCCTGCAGCAGCACAAAACTCGCATCGCAGCCCACCTCCAGCCCATAGCCTTGCAGGTGCATTACCTTGGCCGCATTGGTCGTCACCGCGTCGAAGCATTGGCGAATGCCTTTCTGGCTGGTCATCTGCGCCACATGCAGGCCCATGTGCGCCACCTCCAGCATGTCACCGCTGCCCATGCCGTACCACGGGTCCATCACGCAGTCGTGGCCGAAGGCAACGTTGACGCCTGCGGCCATCAGTTCGGGCACGCGGGTCATGCCTCGGCGCTTGGGGTAGGTGTCGTGGCGGCCTTGCAGGGTGATGTTGATGAGCGGGTTGGCGATGACGCTGACCTCAGACTCGGCTATCAACGGAATCAACTTGCTGACGTAGTAGTTGTCCATGCTGTGCATTGACGTGCAATGCGAGCCGTTGACGCGGCCTTGCAGGCCCAGGCGCTGGGTTTCAAAGGCCAGCGTTTCGATGTGGCGCGACAGCGGGTCGTCGGACTCGTCGCAATGCATGTCTGTCAGCAGGCCGCGCTCGGCGGCGATTTCGCAGAGCAGCTTCACGCTCGCCGCCCCGTCGGCCATGGTCCGTTCGAAGTGGGGGATGCCGCCGACCACGTCGACGCCCTTGTCCAGCGCGCGCTTGAGGTTTTCAACACCGCCTTGGGTGCGCAGCACGCCGTCTTGCGGGAAGGCGACCAGTTGCAGGTCGATGTAGGGCGCGACCTGTTTCTTGACTTCCAGCAGCGCGTCCACAGCCAGCAGGCTGGGGTCGCTGGTGTCCACATGGCTGCGAATGGCCAGCAGGCCCTTGGCGACGGCCCAGTCGCAGTAGGTGAGGGCGCGTTCAATGATGGCGTCGGCCGTCAGCGTGGGTTTCAGCTCGCCCCACACGGCGATGCCTTCGAGCAAGGTGCCGCTCTCGTTGACACGCGGCAGGCCGTAGCTGAGGGTGGCGTCCATGTGGAAGTGCGGGTCCACAAAATGCGGGCTGAGCAGGTAGCCGCCTGCGTCTACCGTTTCATGGGCGGGGGCGCTGAGGCCAGGCTCCACCGCGGTGATGCGGCCGCCCTGCACGGCAACAGACATGCTGGTTCGGCCGTCCGGCAGCGTCGCGTTGGTGATCAGTAAATCGAGCATGAAACCCCCGAGGATGGAATGCGTCAGTGGTCAGTGGTCAGTGGAACGGGAGAGCTGCTGCCAGCCAGCGCGCCACACCGTGCTGGTTTTATCGTCACCCTCGGGGCAGGGTTTCCTCAGCGCCTGCGCCATCGCTGGCGGACCACAGAGCAATGCCAAAAACGATACTACAGATCAAACAGCCTTTGCACCAGCCACCAGCTTGCGAGCATGGCCACCAACAGTGAGCCGACCTTGAGCACGCCCACGCGGTAGAACTTTGTGGCGCGCAGCCAGAACGCCAGCGGCAAAAACACGGCGACGATGGCCAGCTGGCCCACTTCCACGCCGGCATTGAAGCCCACCAGCGCCAGCACCAGCGCATTTTGCGGCAGGCCCAGGTCGGCCAGCACCGAGGCAAAACCGAAGCCATGGAGCAGGCCAAACACGAAGGCCATCACCCAGCGCCGGCCCTCAATCGTGCCGCGCAGATTGTTCAGCGCCGCCACGACCACCGAGGCCGCGATGGCTGACTCGACCAGCCGCGAGGGCAGGCTGATGATCTGCAGCGCCGCCAGGCTGAGTGTGATGGAATGGGCCAGCGTGAAGGCCGTGACCACCTTGACCACCTCTTTGACAGCGCCGCCCAGCCGGGGGGCGGGTTCCCATTGGCCCTGGCGCCGCATCAGCACGGACGGCAGCAGCAGCGCCAGCAGAAACAGGATGTGGTCGTAGCCGATCCAGATATGCCAGACGCCATCGAGCAGGTACTGGCGCAGGGTTTGCCAGGCGCCGGCGGGTTGCAGCGCCAGTGACTGCTCGGCCGAGTCGGTGCCGAAGACCAGCGCCTGGGCGCTCTCGGTGCCGGGCGCTATCCATTGCACCAGGCCCCGGTGGGACGGGTCCACGTCGAACAGCAGGGAATAGCGCGCCTTGAGCACGCCGGATAGGTTGGCACACTGCGCGGTGAGGCTGAGCACGGCGTAGGTGCCGTCGCTGTGCCTGTCGAGCGCGAGCGGGCTGCTAGTGACCCAGGCGCAGGGCTTGTCAGCCACGGTGAGCTCCAGCCGGTTGATGGCCAGCCGCGTGATCTCGTCGCTGCGCTGCCGGACTTCGCCCCAGGTCAGTTCGCCATTGCCGTCGCGGTCGAGTTGCAGCACATAGTCGAGGTCGCGCAGGGCGATGTCCCAGCGCACGGCAATATCGCTGCTGCCGGAGGCGGCGCGCAGGGTCAGGTAGCTGTCGCTAGGCTTGTGGGCCCAGGCCGTGCCTTGCAAGACTTGCAAAAGCAGGGCGGCCAGCAGCACAAGGAAGCGCTTCACAAGGCCGCGCTTCATCGTGTGGCTCCCTGGGCGGCCAGCTGCGTGGCGAGTTTGTCAAATGCCGGATCTTCGTAGCGGCTGGTGCGCAGCCAGTCGAGGGCGGGCTGTGCGGCCTTGGCCTGGCCGGCGGCGAGCGCGGTACGCATCAGGATTTCGGCATCGCGCGGCTCTTTCTGGACCAGGTAGTTGCGGGCCGCCAGTGCCAGCGCCTTGGCGGCGTTGTGTTCGATGTCAAGCTCGAAGCGCGCCGCCTCCTGCTCGTGCAGCCGGTCGCCGCGCTGCGCAGCCGCCTGGAAGCGCTCGCGCAGCTGCCCGGCCCAGTCGCCAGCGCGCGTGTCGCCTGCGGCGGCGCCTGCCAGCGTCAGCCGCAGCAGCAGGACGTCGGAGCGTTCCCACCCGGCCAGCAGTTTCAGCACCTCTGCCGGTCGCTGGTGTGCCAGCAGGAAGTCTGCATAGGCTCCCAGCAGAAACTGGTCGGTGATGCCTTGCTTGAGTGCATCCCGGAAGTAGCCCTCCGCGGCGTCGTGGCGCTGCAGCCGCCACGCCATTTCTGCCAGCCGGGTGTCAAGCCACAGCAGCAACTCGGGTGAGGTCTGCGGTGCGGCCTTGCCAGCGGTGGCCAGTTGCCCGAAGGCGGCCTCGAGCTGGCCGGTGGTGGCACGTACATAGGCGATGCAACCCGCGCCCAGCAACGGCTCGGCCAGCGGCGTCAGCCGCTCGCAGTCGGCCAGGGCTTCAGCGTAGCGCGCCTGCACCATGAAGACGGCGGCCCGCCAGGACAGGGGCTCGGGCGAGGCGGGGTCCAGCTGGCTGGCTTTGGCCAGGCTGGCCAGAGCGCCTTCGAAGTTGTGGCTGTATTGCTGGATCAGCCCATGCAGCAGCCAGTAGCCGGACCCGGCCGCAGCCGGCGGAGCCAGCGGAGCGATCGTCGCAGAGGCGTAACCCACGTAGCGCGGGTCGCCCTGGGCCATGGCCATGTCGAAATAGCGCCGCGCGATTTCTACCCGCAGGATGGCGTCTTCCGGCCGCGCAGCGAGTTGCCGGCGCAGCGACTCGACACGCCTGAGCGCCGGATCGCTGGCCCGGCCGGGCAGGCGCTCGACGACTTCTGAATCACTGGCGGGGGTGTAGGGGGCGGCCTGAATAGCCGGGCAAAACAGGCTGGCAAGGCCCAGCAGCGCGGCGCCGGCGGCGCGCCGTGCAAACGTAGGTAAAAACATGCGGGGAGTGTAGCGGCTGCCTGACGGTTGCCTGGCGATTGCTAGCGGTTGCCTGACGGCTACTTGGTGCCGAAGATACGGTCGCCCGCATCACCCAGACCGGGCAGGATGTAGCCGTGGTCGTTGAGCTGGCGGTCGATGGCCGCGGTGTAGATGGCCACGTCTGGGTGGGCTTTTTGCAGGGCGGCGATGCCTTCCGGGCAGGTCAGCAGGCAGACGAACTTGATGGACTTCGGGTTGAGTTCCTTGAGCCGGTCGACGGCTGCAATGGCGGAATTGCCCGTGGCCAGCATGGGGTCGACGATAACGACGTCACGTTCCTGCATGTCGTGCGGCATCTTGAAGTAGTACTCGACCGCAGTCAGCGTTTTCGGGTCGCGGTACAGGCCCACATGGCCAACGCGCGCGCCGGGCACCACGCTGAGCATGCCCTCCAGGATGCCGTTGCCGGCACGCAGGATGGAAACGAAGACCAGTTTTTTGCCATCGATGACCCTGGACGTCATTGTTTCCAGCGGCGTTTCGATCTCGATCTCCTGCATGGGCATGTCGCGCGTGACCTCGTAGGCCATCAGCAAGCTCAGCTCGTTCAGCAGGGTGCGAAAGGTGTTGGTGGAGGCGTCCTTGCGCCGCATCAGCGTGAGCTTGTGCTGCACGAGCGGGTGGTCAATGACGTGGACTTTGTCGCTGCGAGTGGTCATGTTGTGATGCGCTTTATTCTTGATTCAAGCTATTGCTTCAAAAGACGGTGCCGTCGCTCTCGATGTTCAGGGGCGGCTGGCCGCCATGCAGTTGCTGTGCCAGTGCCCGCCCGGCGGCCCAGGTCCCCCCTTCAAGCACGCAGGCCAGCGGCATCTGCTCGGCAGTCAATCCTAACTGCTCGCGGACCAGCGGTGCAAGTTCGTCCAGCAGGGCCACCGTCAGTGCGCGCCATTCCACAATCAGCTCATCGCCGGCGCCATGCAGTTGCCCGGCCTGCGACTCATCCTTCAGGCGCAGCACGCCGGCGTCCAGGAAGAGGCCGCCGTTGCGGTATTCGGGCAGCCCGGTCAGCGCGTCCAGCCCTTGCACGCGAATGCCAGCCCATTCAAACGGCTCCAGCAGCGAGTAGGCGAGCCACTGCGACAGTTTGTGAAAAGGCATCCAGCCGTCGCTGAGGCTGGCCGGAGCGCTGCCGACCACACCATTGGCCGCACTCTTGGTCGCACTGCCACTGCAAGCCGCGGCGTGCCGCCAGCAATCTCCCAGCGCAATGTTTTCAATGGCGTTCTGCGCGGGCCAGATGGGTGCCAGACCCGTCAGTAGCACCGACAGCAGCTCGTGTGCGTGAACGGCGGGCCGTTGTTCCTGATCTGTCTTTGTTTGTTCCGTCTCAACCTTGAACGATTGCTGTGGTTGTTGTTTAACCAGCAGGTCGAACAGGTGGCCGGGTCGCCCCGGCTGGCCAAACAGGGCGGGCTGATCCTGCAGTGCCTGGCCCAGGCGGCGCAGCAGCGCTGCACGCCCCTCCAGGCCCACCAGCGGATTGCTGGCTGTGACCTGAAAGGCCTGGCCCAGCCGTTCGGCCGTGACGGCTTTCAGTCCCTGGGTGTCGGCCTGCAATGGCAGTGATGGATCGCTGGAAAACAGGCCAGCCATGAAGGCATGAAAGCTGGCCACGCCCAGACCTTCCGACCGGCTGTATTCGTGCCCGGGGTGTTCCGCCTGCGCGGGCTCCCGGTAGGTCCAGTCGGGGCCGGCGCCGGCATCCAGCAGCACGCTGACCAGGGCCAGGTCGATTTGGGCGCGTGCCCGTTCAGCCGCCGAAACCTGTGCCAGCGCCGCGTTTAACTGGCCGGTCCGGTCCACGCCGCCGGCTTCAAAGTGCCGCCAGCGGCTGTGGTACGGAATCTTGAGATCCGGGTAGCGGGCGCGGGTCAGTTCGGCGACCAGTACGGCGGCGGTGTCCAGCGCCCCGTCGTTGACCGTGAACCAGGCCGACTCGCCGCGGCGTGCCCGTTCGAGCAGGGCGCGGGCCCGCGTCCGTATCGTTTCTGTAGAACGCAGTTCGGCCGCAGCCGACAGCAGTTGGGCGTCACCAGCTATTTTTTTCATGGCTGATGCGTCCGTAAAATTGGGGGCTCAGGTATCAAGTTCCCGTCCCTTGGCCTTTTTGAGCTCTTCGGCGTCGGGCACCGGCCCCGGCGTGAAATAGCCTGCGGCCATCTTGGCATCCATTTCCACGCGCGCATCTTCGGGAATCAGCGCGTCCGGAATATTCACGCGCTCGCCGATCTCGATGCCGGCCTTGATGATGGCATCGAACTTCATGTTGCTCATGGACACCAGGCGGTGAATCTTGCGCACGCCCAGCCAGCTCAGCACATCGGGCATGAGCTCCTGAAAACGCATGTCCTGCACGCCGGCCACGCATTCGGTGCGGGCGAAGTACTGGTCGGCGGTGTCGCCGCCCACCTGGCGTTTGCGCGCGTTGTAGACCAGGAACTTGGTGACCTCGCCGAGCGCCCGGCCTTCCTTGCGCGAATAGGCCACCAGGCCCACGCCGCCGCGCTGCGCACCCTGGATGCATTCCTCGATGGCGTGGGTGAGGTAAGGGCGGCAGGTGCAGATGTCCGAGCCAAATACGTCCGAGCCGTTGCATTCGTCATGCACCCGCGCTGTCAGTTCAATGGCGGGGTTGGCCAGGTCCTGCGGGTTGCCAAAGATGTAGACGGTCTGCCCGCCGATGGGGGGCAAAAACACCTCCAGGTCGCTGCGGGTGACGAGTTCGGGGTACATGCCGCCGGTTTCCTCGAACAGCACGCGGCGCAAGTCGGTTTCGCTGCAACCAAAGCGCCGGGCCACCTCGGGCAAATACCAGACGGGCTCGATGGCGGCCTTCGTGACCATGGCGGCGCCACCGTCAGTCAGGTACTTGCCGTCGGCCTTGAGGCGCCCCGACTGCAGCGCCTCAATGACTTCAGGCAGGATCACATGGGCCTTGGTGATGGCGATTGTCGGGCGGATGTCGTAGCCGGCGGCCAACTCGGCGGAAAACACGTCGGCCACCGCGGCGCCCCAGGGGTCCAGGGAAACGATGCGGCCGGGTTCGCTCCATTGGGGATAGGGGCCGATCAGGTCGGTGGGCGTGGTGTTGGTGAGGTCTGCCCTGTGCTGGCGCGACAGAGCGCCTGACGCGATGGCCAGCGCGCGGTAGACGCTGTAGGAGCCGCTGTGCGTGCCGATGACGTTGCGGTGGCTGCGCCGCGTGGTGGTGCCCACCACCGGCCCGCGTTCAGCCGCGCTGGCCGCGCTCCAGTGAATGGACAGTGCGCCCTGGCCGCTGGAGTGCGAGGTCAGGCGGATATGGCGGGGCGAGGTGGAAGCGGCGGAAGCGGACGCAGCGGAGGAAATGGACGAGGCGGACGAAATGGACGAAGCGGCGGATGGCGCAAGGGATGAGGCTGGCGCGGACGCGGGATCGACAGATTTCGCGGCAACTTCAGAGGGCATTGTGTGTCCTTCCAAAAGCCCAATGTAGCGACGGGCGTGGTGCTTGACAAGCCCGGGGCGCCTTGCCGGTCGCTAATTTGCGACAGGCGGCGCATCGGCTATATGACGCAGGGGAACAGGGCCAGGGCAGCGGGGCGGGCGGCGTGTCCGGCAGCAGTCCAAGTGCTATCCGGCAGCGTATTGCCGCCTGTGACATCGCAACAGGGCCGCAATGAACGGCGATGTTGCCTTGGTGTCTTTTGCTGTTTTACTCTTTTATTTGGCTTAGAACCTGTTTACGATCTAAACGAGGCCGCGTTGGGGTGCAATCGGGATGAGTGAGGCGCTCGGGTCCGCCGCATGGGCTAATGCCCATGCAAGGGCCCGGGTGGCTCAATCGCCCGATTTCACCCCAACCCGAAGGGCAAGCGCCTTCTCGGGCGGTCTGCGGCGTTGCGGCGCTTGCCCATAGCCCAAGCTATGGGCGGCGCACCGCGCCTTGCATCCCATCCCGAGAAGGTGCTTGCGCGGCCCCGTTTAGATCGTAAACAGGTTCTTAGCGCCGCTTGCCGCCAAAGATACCGCCCAGCACGCCCCGGATGATCTCTCGCCCCACGGCGGAGCCCATGGTGCGGACGGCAGACTTGGCCATGCTTTGCGCCAGGCCTTCGTGCCGGCCTCCGCGCGGCCCGGTGCTGCCAAAGAGCACGTCGTTCAGGCCGCCCAGAATACCGCCGGAGGCTGCTTCCCCGGCGGCGCCGCCAGCGGGGGCTTTGGCCGCCGCCTCGGCCGCCGCATCCGCGCGCCCCCTGATTTTTTCGTACGCGGATTTACGGTCTACTTCCTTTTCGTAGACGCCCGCGACCAGCGAATTTTGCAGCAGCGACTGGCGTTGTTGCGGGGTGATCGGGCCGATCTGGCTACCCGGAGGCAGCACATAGACGCGCTCGGTGATGCTGGGGCGGCCCTTGCTGTCGAGAAAGCTCACCAGCGCCTCGCCCACGGCCAGCTCGGTAATGGCGGTCTCGATATCCAGCCCGGGCTTTTGCCGCATGGTCTGGGCGGTCGCCTTGACGGCTTTCTGGTCGCGCGGCGTGAAGGCGCGCAGGGCGTGCTGCACCCGGTTGCCCAGCTGGGCCAGGACGGAGTCGGGAATGTCCAGCGGGTTTTGCGTCACAAAATACACGCCCACGCCCTTGGAGCGCACCAGGCGCACCACCAGCTCGATGCGCTCAACCAGCACCTTGGGGGCTTCGTTGAACAGCAAATGCGCTTCGTCAAAGAAGAACACCAGCTTGGGTTTTTCAGGGTCGCCGATCTCGGGCAGTTGCTCGAACAGCTCGGACAGCATCCACAGCAGGAAGGTGGCGTACAGGCGCGGCGAATTCATCAGCCGGTCGGCCGCCAGGATGTTGATCATCCCGTGCCCGGCGCCGTCGGTCTGCATGAAGTCGCTGATGTTGAGCATGGGCTCGCCAAAGAACTTGTCCGCGCCCTGGCTTTCGATCTGCATCAGGCCACGCTGAATGGCGCCCACGCTGGCGGCGCTGACGTTGCCGTATTGCGTGGTGAACTGGCCGGCGTTGTCGCCCACATACTGCAGCATGGCCCGCAGGTCCTTCAGGTCCAGCAGCAGCAGGCCGTTGTCGTCGGCGATCTTGAACACCAGGTTGAGCACGCCCGCCTGGGTCTCGTTGAGGTTGAGCATGCGGCCCAGCAGCAGCGGGCCCATGTCCGACACCGTGGCGCGAACCGGGTGCCCCTGCTCACCGAACACGTCCCACAGCGTGGCCGGGCAGGCCAGGGGGTTGGGCGCGTCGATGCCGCGCTCCTTGAGGATGCCGGCCATTTTTTCACCGATGCTGCCAGCCTGGCTGATGCCGGTCAGGTCGCCCTTGACGTCCGCCATGAAGACGGGCACGCCGATTTTCGAGAAATTTTCAGCCATCGTTTGCAGCGTGACGGTCTTGCCGGTGCCGGTGGCGCCGGTAATCAGGCCGTGGCGGTTGGCAAGCCCCGGAATAAGCTCACAATGGATAGACGCATTCCTGGCAATCAATAAGGGTTCGACCATGGCAGTGTCCTGGGGTGTGAGGAAGCTTGCCGCTCATCCCGATCCGGGCTACAGGGCCTCGCGGGGTGCTATGCAGGGCTTCCTAAAAGTAAAATGATGGACGTAGATTAAATCAATTACGAAGGATTTCCGTGGCTGGTCATAGCAAATGGGCGAATATTCAACACCGTAAGGGGCGCCAGGATGAAAAACGCCAGCGCGTCTGGACGCGCGTGATGCGGGAAATCATGGTCGCGGCCCGTATGGGTGGGGGTGATCTGGGCACCAACCCGCGCCTGCGCCTGGCTGTTGACAAAGCCAAGGCGGCCAACATGCCGGCCGATAACGTGAAGTACGGCATCGCCAAAGCCACCGGCAGCCTTGAAGGCGTTCACTACGAAGAAGTCCGTTATGAAGGCTACGGCTTTGGCGGGGCGGCCATCATTGTCGATTGCATGACGGACAACCGGGTGCGCACCGTGGCGGAGGTTCGCCATGCGTTTGCCAAGCACGGCGGCCACATGGGGAGCGAAGGTTCGGTGGCTTTCCAGTTCAAACACTGTGGCCAGCTGATTTTTGCACCCGGCACCAGCGAGGACAAGGTCATGGAAGTGGCGCTGGAAGCGGGTGCCGACGATGTGATCACGCATGATGACGGCGCCATCGAGGTGCTGACGCCCTACACCGATTTTGAAGCTGTCAAAAAAGCGCTGGAGGCTGCCGGGCTCAAGCCCGAGCTGGCCGAAGTCACCATGCGTGCCGACAACATGATCGAGCTGACCGGCGAAGATGCCCGGAAGATGCAAAAGCTGCTGGATGTGCTGGAAGACCTGGACGACACACAGGAAGTCTTTCACAACGCCGCGCTGGACACATCTGAGTGACCATGGAGCAGAACGCCGATACTGCGGAGCGGTTGGCTCGCATCGAAAACCTGCTGCAGGAAGGAAACCGTCTGCGCAGCCTGGCGATGGACCTGCAAAAGGAATCCCTTGCCATGCAGAGGTCGCTGGTTGATGAGACCCGCGCCAACATTGTGAAGGCCGGTACGGTCAATGATCAGGCGCTCGAACTGCAGCGCCGCGGCCGGGCCGTCGTCAAGATCGTTCTCGGTGTCGTTTTTTTTCTTATTTTGTACCTCAGCTATTTGCTGTTTTTTAGATTGAACCTCCCGTGAAAGTTCTTGTTATTGGTGGCGGCGGCCGTGAGCACGCGCTGGCCTGGAAACTGGCCCAATCGCCCAAGGTGCAGGCGGTGTATGTGGCGCCGGGCAATGGCGGCACGGCGCTGGATGCGCGGCTGGAGAACATCAACATCACCGACGTCCAGGCGCTGCGTGCATGGGCCCTGACCGAAAAAATAGCCCTTACCGTGGTGGGGCCGGAGCAACCGCTGGCGGCCGGCATTGTCGATGAATTCCGCGCCCATGGCCTCAGGGTGTTTGGCCCGACCAAAGCGGCCGCCCAGCTGGAAAGCTCCAAGGCCTTTTCCAAGGCCTTCATGAAGCGCCACGGCATTCCGACGGCTGAATACGAAACCTTTACCGATGCGGTGGCGGCGCACGCCTATGTCGATGAAAAGGGTGCGCCCATTGTGGTCAAGGCCGATGGCCTGGCGGCCGGCAAGGGCGTGGTGGTTGCCATGACGCTGCATGAGGCGCATGAGGCGATCGAGTTCATGCTGGCCACCGGCCCGGACCACAACGTGCTGGGCGTTACCCACAACGAGGGGGGTGCGCGGGTGGTGATTGAGGAGTTTCTCCAGGGCGAGGAAGCCAGTTTCATCGTCATGTGCGACGGCAAAAACGTGACCGCCATGGCCACCAGCCAGGACCATAAGCGTCTGCTGGACGGCGACCAGGGCCCGAATACGGGTGGCATGGGGGCGTATTCACCGGCCCCCGTGGTGACACCGGATGTGCATGCCCGCGCCATGCGGGAAATCATTCTGCCCACCATCAAGGGCATGGAAAAAGACGGCATTCCCTTCACCGGCTTCCTGTACGCCGGCCTCATGATCGATGGCCAGGGCCGGCCCAAGACGCTCGAATTCAACTGCCGCATGGGCGACCCGGAAACCCAGCCCATCATGATGCGGCTGAAAACCGATCTGTTTGACGTGATGATGGCGGCCACTTCCGGCACCCTCGATCAGGTCGAACTGGACTGGGACCGCCGTCCGGCCCTCGGTGTGGTGATGGCGGCGCACGGTTATCCGCTCAATCCGCGCAAGGGCGATGCCATCCATGGCCTGCCCAAAGCTGCTGATGACGCCATGGTGTTTCACGCCGGCACCCTCAAGCAGGACGGTGCCACCGTTACTGCGGGTGGCCGTGTGCTGTGCGTCACTGCGTTGGGCGGCACGGTCAAAGCTGCCCAGCAGCGCGCTTACGAGGTCGCCCAGTCCATTCAATTTGACGGCGCCCAATACCGCAAGGACATCGGCTACAGGGCCATCAAGTCCTGATGGGCGCAGCTTGGCGCCCAGGGCTGGCGGTGCCGGATTCCGGCGCCCGATCAATGCCGGGTGCCGCTGCGGCCTTTAACATGGGTCATTACGTGGGTCAATGAGCATGACTGATCTTTCGGGCGTTCGCACCTTTTTACTGGGGCTGCAGGAGCGCATTACCGCAGCCATTGCTGAACTCGATGGCGGGCAATTTTTGGCCGACCCCTGGCAAAAAGAGCCGGGCGAGCCTTTGCAGGGAAACGGCATCACCAAAATCCTGGAGCAGGGCCAGGTGTTTGAGCGCGCGGGTTGCGGGTTTTCGCATGTGCGCGGCCCCAGGTTGCCGCCCTCGGCGACGCAGCACCGGCCTGAACTTGGCGGCGCGCCGTTTGAGGCCATGGGCGTGTCGCTGGTGTTTCACCCCCGCAATCCCTATGTGCCCACCGTGCACATGAATGTGCGCATGTTGGCCGCGACGCCGGTTTCCGCCGGTCCGGCAGAGGCCGTGTGCTGGTTTGGCGGCGGCATGGACCTGACGCCCTATTACGGTTTTGACGAAGATGCCGTGCATTTTCATCAGACCTGCAAGGACGCGCTGGCGCCGTTCGGCAGCGACAAATATCCGCGCTTCAAGCAATGGTGTGACGAGTATTTTTATCTCAAGCACCGCCAGGAGCAGCGCGGCATAGGCGGCATATTTTTCGATGATTTCCAGGAGCTGGGCCTGGACCAGAGCTTTGCCATGATGCAAAGCGTGGCGGATTCCTTCCTTCTGGCTTACCTTCCGATCGTGAGGCGACGCCAGAACCTGCCCTATGGGGAGCGTGAGCGCGATTTCCAGCTCTACCGTCGTGGCCGCTACGTGGAGTTCAACCTGGTTTGGGACCGCGGCACGCATTTTGGCCTGCAGTCGGGCGGTCGCACCGAGTCCATTTTGATGTCCATGCCACCACTGGCCAGTTGGGCCTACCAGCACCAGGTTGAAGCCGGCTCCCCCGAAGAGCGCCTGTACAAAGAGTTTCTGATCAGGCGGGACTGGGTTTGAATGCCGCGTCCCCTTCCCCGGAAGAACCTGCCGCCCGGCAGCAGGTGAAGCGCATCGGGGTGTTTGGTGGGGCGTTCGATCCGCCGCACAATGCCCACGTGGCATTGGCACTGGTGGCCCTGGCGCAGCTGGAACTGGACGCGCTGCACATCATTCCTACCGGGCAGGCCTGGCACAAGGCCAGGCCGCTCAGCGCGGCTGTTCACCGGCTGGCCATGGCCCGGCTGGCGTTTCAGGACCTGCCGCGCATTGTGCTGGATGAGCGTGAATTGCAGCGTGCAGGGCCGACCTTCACGATCGATACGCTGGAGGCGCTACAGGCGGAAAATCCGCAGGCCCAGCTCTACCTGATCATCGGTGCGGACCAGTTTTCGGCGTTCCGGCAATGGCACCGCTGGAGGGACATTCTGCAACTTGCTATAATTTGTATAGCTGGTCGCATAGAATCCACGCTGGATCAATCCAAATTTGATGCCTATCCGGGGCAAAGCAGCCGCTTTTTGACGCTGGAGCTGCCCCTGATGCCTGTCAGCGCAACCCATATTCGCCATCTGATGGCTTCGGGTGCAGCTACCGCCGGGGAAATCGCGCACTTGGTCCCTGAGCCGGTTGCGCGTTATATTTCACTCCACCAGCTTTACAGTCTCCCTTAATTCCACCCTCATTGAAGCAAAGCCCTGCATGACCTCTATCACTGTCAAAACCACCAGCACCGCCGACAAGAAAGATGTGCAGAAATTGCAGCGGGCCATCATTGACGGCCTGGAGGATGTCAAGGCGCAGGACATTCAGGTATTTGACACAGAGCACATCACTTCGCTCTTTGAGCGCGTGATCGTTGCTTCCGGAACCTCCAACCGCCAGACCAAGGCCCTCGCGGCCAGCGTGCGCGATGCCGTGCGCGACGCGGGTTTTGCCAAGCCCCGGATTGAAGGTGAAGACAACGGAGAGTGGATCATCGTGGATTGCGGCGCTGCCGTCGCGCACATCATGCAGCCCACGATCCGCCAGTACTACCATCTTGAAGAACTCTGGGGTGAGAAGCCAATCAAGTTGAAACTGGGAGCGCCCGCACCGCTGGTGAAGGCGTCAAAGCCCGAACCCGCGGCAGAGCCCAAAACGAAAGCCGGTGCAAAACCGAAAGCAGGTGCCAAGCCCGGCGCAAAATCCACCGCCGCACGCGGCGCGCGCGTTGCCAAGCCGGCCGTGAAAACAGTCGTCAAGGACCATGCCCCGGGGTATGTGGGCAAGGTTGGAAAAACCAGTGACTGGACCGCCAAACGGAACCAGGCAACACCCGCCGCCGAGCCGGCAGTGAAAGCGGGCAGGGCAACGGCCAAGCCTGCGGCTGCGAAATCTGCCGCAAAACCTGCCGCAAAGCCGGCCACCAGGACACCGATCGTGAAAGTGCCTGCGCCCAAAAGGGCTCCGGCCAAGAAAGCTGCCGCCAAGACCGCGGCCAAGACTGCAGCCAAGAAGCCGGCAGCCAGGAAATCCGCCCCCCGGAGCAAATGAGGCTGACGATCGTAGCCGTCGGCCAGAAAGTGCCCGACTGGGCGCAAACGGCTTACGACGACTACGCCAAGCGTTTTCCGCCTGAGCTGAAGGTCGAACTCAAGGCGGTTAAAACCGAGCCGCGCGCATCCAAAACCCTCGAGAACCTGCTGGCGGCTGAACGCGCACGCATTGAAGGCGTCATCAGCCGCGGAACCCGCGTGGTGGCGCTGGATGAACGCGGTACTGCAGTGACCACCGTGGCGCTCGCCGAAAAACTCAAGGCATGGCAATTGTCGGGTGACGATGTGGCCATCGTGATCGGCGGGCCGGACGGGCTGGACGCAGGGTTCAAGCAATCAGCGCATGAACGCCTGCGCCTTTCCGATCTGACCCTGCCGCATGCCATGGTGCGGGTGTTGCTGATCGAGCAGCTTTACCGGGCCTGGAGCATCACCATCAACCATCCCTATCACCGCGAATAGCATGGTGTTCACGCCTGGCGCCGTGTCTGGTTTTTTACGGGCTGCCCGCGGGCAACCGGATAGCCGTGTGAGTAATGTGAGTAGCCATGCCTGCTGCTGATTTTATTTACCTGGCTTCACAAAGCCCGCGGCGAGCCCAG
Source organism: Polaromonas sp. P4_F9 (assembly GCF_056401235.1). Lineage (NCBI taxonomy): Bacteria > Pseudomonadati > Pseudomonadota > Betaproteobacteria > Burkholderiales > Comamonadaceae > Polaromonas > Polaromonas sp. P4_F9. The sequence goes on from NZ_JBFUJT010000022.1 coordinate 79,048, forward strand.
TTGCTGGAGCAGCTCGGCGTGCGCTACCAGCGTCTGGTGCCCGCTGCCRGCGAGGACACCGAAGCGCTGGAAGCCGTGCTGGGCAAGGAGTCTCCGGTGGCTTACGTCAAGCGGGTCACCCGCCTCAAGCTGGACGCCGCGAGCGAACGCGCGAAGCGCCAGGGGCTGGCCCCGGCGCCCATTCTGTGCTCGGACACCACAGTGGCCCTGGGCCGGTCGATTTTGGGCAAACCCGAAAACGCGGCTGAAGCGACCCGCATGTTGCGCCAGCTCTCCGGTGCCACCCATCGCGTGCTCACCTCGGTGGCCGTGCAGCAGGGACGCCGGCGAACTGAGGCGCTGAGCATTTCCCGCGTCACGTTTGCACCGATGACCGCGGCCCAGATCAGCTCCTACGTCGCGTCGGGCGAACCCATGGGAAAAGCCGGCGCCTACGCGGTACAGGGCAGGGTGGCCATGTATATCTCGCATATCAGCGGCAGTTATTCCGGGATCATGGGATTGCCCCTGCATGAGACTGCATGGCTCCTGCGCGCCGCCGGCCTCAAAATCTAGCAGTGGCCAGCCAGCAGCGAAGCCACTAGCGGCTACGATAGAGGCCATGCAACAAGACATACTGATCAACTGGTCGCCCCAGGAAACCCGCGTGGCTGTGGTGGAGCTCGGTGCGGTGCAGGAGTTGCAGGTCGAACGCACGCTGGAGCGCGGCCTGGTTGGCAATGTTTACCTGGGCAAGGTCGCACGCGTGTTGCCGGGCATGCAGTCGGCCTTTATCGACATTGGCCTGGACCGGGCGGCATTTCTGCATGTTGCCGATCTGATGAGCAGCATCAACAGCCGTCATGCAGAGACAGAACTCCAGGCTGCCGGCACCTCGACCTCGGCATCTCCGGCAACGGCAGCCCTTCAGCCCATTGAAAAACAGCTCTTTGAGGGGCAGGCCGTGATGGTCCAGGTTCTCAAGGATCCGATTGGCACCAAGGGCGCGAGGCTGACGGCGCAAATCAGCATCGCCGGCCGCTTGCTGGTTTTTTTGCCGCAGGACAATCACATTGGCGTGTCGCAAAAAATACCCCCGCGCCAGCGCGAGGACCTGCGCCAGCGTGTCCAGGCCCTGACCGGGGACATGGGCGGCGGCTTTATCCTCCGGACCAATGGCGAGGATGCCACCGATGCCGAACTGGGAGAGGACATTGCCTACCTGCGCAAAACCTGGTCGCGCATCAAGGAGGCCTCGCTGCGCCTGCCGCCTGCGTCTGTGCTGCACCAGGACCTCAACCTGCTGCAGCGCGTGTTGCGTGACGTGGTGGTGGAGGGCACGCAAACCATACGCATCGATTCCCGCGAGCAGTTTGACAACCTGAAGGCCTTCGCGGTGGAGTTCATGCCGGCAACCGTGCAAAAGCTTCAGCTTTACAGTGGTGAACGCCCGATTTTTGACCTTTACAACATTGACGAAGACATTGCCAGGGCGCTGGGCCGGCGTGTTGACCTCAAGTCAGGCGGCTACCTGATCATTGACCAGACCGAAGCCCTGACGACCATCGACGTCAATACGGGCGGATTTGTCGGTGCCCGGAATTTTGACGACACCATTTTCAAGACCAACCTGGAAGCCTCGCAGGCGATTGCCCGGCAGCTTCGCCTGCGCAACCTCGGCGGCATTGTGATTGTCGATTTCATTGACATGATCAAGGAAAACCACCGCGATGCGGTGCTGGCCGAGTTCCAGAAACAGCTGGCGCGGGACCGCATCAAGACCGCTGTCAACGGTTTTTCGGCGCTGGGACTGCTGGAAATGACCCGCAAGCGAACACGCGAGTCTCTGGCCCACCAGTTGTGCGAGCCGTGCAGTGCCTGCATGGGAAAAGGCGTGGTCAAGACGGCGCGCAGTGTGGGTTACGACATCCTGCGCGAGATCCTGCGCGAAGCGCGCCAGTTCAACCCGCGGGAATTCAGGGTGGTGGCCTCCCCCAAGGTGATTGAGCTTTTCCTGGACGAGGAAAGCCAGCACCTGGCCGGCCTGAGCGACTTTATCGGCAAGCCCATTTCGCTGCAGGCTGAAGCGGCCATGGCGCAGGAACAGTACGACATCGTTCTGCTATGAGCGCAAGCTTTCCGGCCATCCTGGCAACAGCTTGCACCGCCAACCGCAGGCCCATTCCCATTCTGGTCTATCACCAGATTGCCGAAGCGCCGCCCAAAGGCAGTCCTTTCCGCAGTCTCTATGTGTCGCCCAAGGCGTTTGCCCGGCAAATGGCCTGGCTCAAGCTGCTGGGCTACACCGGCTTGTCCATGAGCGGCTTGCAGCCCTACCTCAGTGGCGAGCGCGACGGCAAGGTCGTTGGCATCACCTTCGACGACGGCTACCAGAACAACCTCACGCATGCCTTGCCGGCGTTGCGCAAACAGGGCTTTTCGTCCACATGCTATGCGGTGAGCGGGCTGCTGGGCAAGACCAATGTGTGGGATGCGGGTTTGGGTATTGCGCAGACGCCGCTGATGAACGAAGCGGAAATACGCCAATGGGTGGCCGCTGGACAGGAGATTGGTTCGCACACGCACCAGCACGTGAATTTGCTGGCGACTGACGAGGCCGGGTGCCGCGTGGAGATGGCGCAGGGAAAAGCCGGGCTTGAATCGGTCATCGGGCAGCCTGTGCGGCATTTTTGTTATCCGTATGGCAGCTACGAGCCCAAGCACGTGGCCATGGCGCGTGAACAGGGCTTTGTGACGGCCACGACCACCGGGCGGAGCCGCTGCCATGCGCAGATGGATCTGTTGCAACTGCCACGGGTGCCCGTGCTTCGCTCGACCAGCCTGCCGGTTTTCTGGCTCAAGATCGCGACCGGCTACGAAGACCGCCGACATCAATGAGCGCGCCTTCCCTGAATCCGGCGGAGCATCCAGGCCCCGCCCGGCAAAAACTGCGCATTGCGGTACTCAACCGGACTTTCTCATCCACCGGTGGCGGCGCGGAGCGCTACTCCATCGCGCTGGTCGAGCAACTGTCCGCCGTGCACGAGATGCATGTGTTTGCTCAGGAAATAGACCACCAGTGGCCGGGCGTTAGCTACCACCGTGTGTCTGCGCCTTTGCGCAAGCCCCGCTGGATCAACCAGCTATGGTTTGCCACGGCCACCTGGTGGGCCACGCGGCGCGGCTTTGATGTGGTGCATTCGCATGAAAATACCTGGCATGGGGATGTCCAGACGGTTCATGTGTTGCCGGTCAAATACAACCTGTTTGATGCGCGCAGCGGCTGGCGCCTGCTGCTGCGGTGGATCAAGGTCGTGACCAGTCCGCGTTTGCTGACCTATCTGGTGCTGGAACGCTTGCGATATGCGGCCCGGCCCGGCCGTCAGGTGGTGGTCACCTCTGCCAGCCTGCAGGCCATCCTGGCCGCCAGCTATCCGGCTTGCAAGGGGATGGTCTCTGTCATCACACCGGGCATCACGATGCCGGCGCAGGCTGTGACGCCCGCGCTCAAGCGGGAGGCGAGGGCGCTGCTGGGCTTGCCGGCCGAAGCTCGCTGTCTGCTGTTCGCAGGCAACGATTACCGCAAAAAAGGTCTGCAGGCCCTGCTGGAGGCGATGGTGCAGTTGCCTTCCGATGTGGTGCTGGCGGTGGTTGGCAACCCGGCGCATATTCCAGCGTTCAGGGCGCAGGCCGAGGCCTTGAAGCTGGGTGCGCGGGTCTTTTTCGTGGGCTCACTGAAGGATGTCGGGCCGGCCTATACAGCGGCCGATTGCCTGGTGCATCCAACACTGGAGGACACCTTTGCTATGGTGGTCCTGGAGGCCATGGCCTATGGCTTGCCGGTAGTTGTCAGCGGACCTCGCTATTGCGGCATTTCCAGCTTGCTGCAGCACGGCATTAACGCCATGATCCTCGAAGACCCGAGGGATGCCAACAATTTGGCGCAGGTCGTTCAGCAGGTGCTCGGCCAGCCACCCCTTCAAGAGCGCCTGGCGCAAGGTGCCACGGAGTTCGCCCGGCATTACCAGTGGCGCGAGATCGCCCTGCAGCAGGAAGCGTTGTATTTTGCGGTGGTTGCCGCCTCGAAAGCTGCCGGCAGCACGCAGTGACAGCGGGTTGGTAACTGCTACTGGTAACTGCTGCCGGCTTGAGTCAGGCCACCAGCTTGAAATGCTTGCGGCTGAAATCCAGTCCGGTCAGCATTTCAATCTGTCGCATGAAGTGGTACTTGTTTTCCTTGGGCGTAGGCTTGTACCCAGGGTCGATGTTCAACACTGGCTCGGCCTCCGTGGCCAGCCATTCCTGTACGGCCAGGGGATGCGTGCCGGTAAATGGTCTGAGGGCACGGCGATCAAACTGGCTGTAGGTGATTTGCGCGGCAGCGTCTTCCCCCCAGTACTTGCTCACCTGGTCGAGTTTTTTCTGCATTTCCTCGTTGCGGCGTATCCAGCCGTAATGGAAGATGTGTGCGTTGGCCAGTGCCGCGCGCGGGTTGCGGCCGCGCTTGTGATCGGTGGTGACCAGCCAGTACTGGCCATCGGGCGCATAACTGCGGATGGTGTTGCGGATCAAACGGCACTCGCGGCGGTACCAGCCCGGGCTGATGGAGATCCAGTCGGGTGAGCCGTAAAAATGAAGGTAGTCAAACACCAGTGCTTCGACGGCGGGGTTGGCGTGATGGCGTTCGACGCTGGCACGTATGGCGGCCAGCTCACCCTCATGCACAACTTCATCGCCCTCCAGGTAGAACGCCCAGTCGCCCGTGCAGGAGTACTGGGCAATCATTTTCTGCTGTGCATAGACGAACCCGCGGTCGGCCATGCGTTCGTTCCACAGGGTCTCGACGATTCGTATCTTGGGGTCAGCAATGGCCCGCACCCGTGCCAGCGTATCGTCGGCACCCTGACCGACCGCCACGACAAATTCATCCACCAGGGGCAGCAGGGAGCGGATGGATGCCTCAAAAGGAAAACCGAGGTCTACGCCGTTGCGTATGAACGTGAAGCCACTGATTGAAACACTCATCTGAATAGACTCTCAGGTATTCGTTGCTCAGGTATTCGTTGGATAGCAGCGCATGGCAACACCTGGCTAGGTATTCTGGAAACCAAGCCGGTAAAGGTGGGCGTAGGCCCCATTCCTGGCCAGAAGCTCCGAATGGGTGCCTGATTCGATCAGGCGCCCAGCCTCCATCATGATGATGCGGTCGGCATGCTGCACCGTGGACAGCCGATGCGCAATGACCAGCGATGTGCGGCTGGCGGTCAGCCGTTTGATCGCTTCCTGCACGGCCAGTTCTGATTCGGTATCCAGCGCCGACGTGGCTTCATCCAGCACGAGAATGGGCGCGTCTTTATAAAGGGCGCGTGCAATCGCCAGCCGCTGGCGCTGGCCACCCGACAGCTGCATGGCATTGTGGCCGAGCATCGTGTCCATGCCTTCGGGCAGTTCGGCCAGCAGCCCGGACAGATTGGCTGCGGCCAGGCATTCGGTCACTCGGGCTCGGTCAACGGGCTGACCCAGCGCGACGTTCACGGCGATGCTGCTGTTGAGCATCACCACATGCTGGCTCACAAATGCAAACTGCGCGCGCAGGGAAGCCAGGTCCCACGCACGAAGGTCCTGGCCATCGAGGTAGATATTGCCCGAACTCATTTCGACAAATCGGGGCAGCAGGTTGACCAGGGTCGTCTTGCCGGAGCCGGATGCGCCCACGATGGCGAGCGTTTCTCCTGCCTTGATGGAAAGGCTGAACTGATCAAGGGCTGGAACGGCATCGGCTTTGTAAACGACGCTGACATTGGAAAACTCGATGTCGCCAAGCGCCCTGGCCTTGACAAACGAGCCGCCGCTTTCGTCAGGCGTCAGATTCATCAGGTCAAGGCCCCGCTCGAGTGCGGCCAATCCGCGGGTCACCGGCGTGGCAGCGTCCGACAGGCTTTTGACGGGCGCAATCAGCAGCAGCATGGCCGTCACAAAGGCCACGAACCCGCCGACGGTTGTCGTATTTTCGGCGCTCTGCAGCAAGGCAATGGAAATAACTGCCGACAGCGCCATCGCGGCCAAAACCTGGGTGATCGCACTCATGCCCGCGTAGGCAGCGGTGGATTTCATCGACAGACGGCGCAGCGAGTTGCTCAGGAGATTGAAGCGGCTGGCCTGGCCTGCCTGCGCGCCATGCAGGCGGACGTCGCGGTGCGCCATGACGTTTTCTTCGACGACATACGCGAGATCATCCGTAGCGGTCTGGCTTTCCTTGGTGAGTCGGTAGAGGCGCCTGGACAGGATCTGGATGACAAACGCCACGGCCGGAAACAGAAGGGCGACCACGAGCATCAACTTCCAGTTCAAATAAACCAGGTAGCCAATCAGTGCCAGCAGTGTCAGCACATCCCGCGCCAGTTTCATGATGGCGTTGATCAATAACGAGGAGCCGTTGAATACCTCATAGACCACGGTATTGGCGATAGCGCTGGAGCTTTGGTCGGCAAACAGGGTGAGCCGCGCACTCAGCAGTTTGTCGAACATGGCCCCGCGCAGCTTGAGCAAGCCGTCATTGGTGACTTTGGCCAGCGCAAACTGGGCCAGAAACCCGGACAGCCCCCGCACGGTGAACAGCAGCATCAGCGCGAGCGGTACCAGCCAGAGGTTAAAGGAGTCCCTCTGGAAGCCACGGTCCAGCAACGGTTTGAGCAGCGCGGGTACAAAGGGCTCGGTTGCCGACGCAACAATGGTCGCGCCGACCGCGAGCGCCCAGCCGGTCCGCGAGCCGCTGAAATAAGGCCAGACGCGCGCAATTCTGCGCCACATGGTTGATTTTTCGGCCACACTGGCGGCTGCTGTGGCGATTGGTGTTGGGGGGCTCACGTCGTCAGCTCGCGTTGGGGCGCGGCAATGACCGGCCCGGCGGCCGGGCTGAGGCCGAGGGCCAGCAGCAAGCCGATCAGGATGCAGAAAAAATCACCAATCAGTGCGTCGTAAATGATGGAATTGAAAAGGCATGCGACCGCCAGTGCGACCAGTGCCGATTGCGCGGCTCGGGCGTACGGTTGTTCCATCTTCAGGCTGTCCCGCAGCACGGAAAGCATGAGGGCAGCCAGCAGGACGAGGCCGGGAATGCCGAGTTGCACGCCCCATTGAAGGTATTCCTGGTGCGGGTTTCCATTGCCCGGGATGTCCTGGTGGGCCGGGTTTTTTGCACGCTGGAGCCGGTTGTATTCGGTGCTCCAGCTACCGATACCCGCCCCCACCACCGGGTGCTGCCCAATGATCTGGGCGGCGCTCAGCCAGAGGCCAAGCCGGATGCCCGATGACGTTTTGATTTGCGGCTGGGTTGCATACGACTCCACCTCGGTCTTGACCATAGTTAGCCGTTCGCGCACCTTGGTTGAGCTGAAAAAAAGAAGCAAGACCAGCAGAAAAGGCAGCAAAACAATGCCGGCCCGGTATTTGCGAGGCAACTCCCACATGATGGCGATGGACAGCAGTGCGATGGCAACCACGTGTCCGCTGCGTCCGCTCAATACAAAAAGCACATTGAACAAGGCGATCACCGCCACGAAAATCGCGAAGTGTCGGCCGAACCGCCCGGGCGCCAGGTCGCGCAAATGCCAGCACAACGCGCCCAGCACCGCCGCCATGATGCCCTGGTCCAGGTAACTCGAGAATACCGCGTACTCTTTCAGCGCCATGTTGGAGGTCGCCCAAGGCACCGGTAAATGGAAAAACAGCATCCATGAACTGGCCACCAGGAGCACCTGGGTCAGCACAAACGCGCCCAGCGCATACATGGCCTCGCGGCGGTCGCGGATGAGAAATATCATCAATGCGATCAGGATGAGCTTGCCATACTTGGCGAGGGAGCCCAACACATCGGCTGGCGGTGCGACTGTCCAGAGCATGCTGATCGCGAACGCGAAAAGTGCCGCCAGCACGGCGATGGGCGTGTACAGGCCGGCTAAAGGCCTGCCCGCTGCGGGCGCTCGCCGCCAGAAGAGCAGCGCAGCGATGCCGCACATCAGCAGCAGGAGTTTGGCAATGCTGATGAGGGCCATCGACAAGCCCACGGCGGCCGACGCCAAGCAGACGATGGCAAGCCTGATGTTGATTGTCTTCTTTGGCAAGATGGTCGCAGGGAGGGCGCGCAGGGATTGCATCATGGGTAGCCCGCATTATCAGTGATTCCATTTCCGTGCCGGGCGGGCGAATCTGCGAGGCGCTCTGCTATGCTTTGCACGCTTCAGGCCGGTCAGTTTTGCTGGCAAATGCGGGCCTGGCTAATTGCATGAAGGTAATCATTGGCAAGCTTGTCCGTCACAGTCATCACCAAAAACGAGGCGCATAACATGGAGGCCTGCCTGCGCTCGGTAATGTTTGCAGACCAGGTGGTGGTACTGGACTCCGGCAGTACCGATGACACCATCGCAATTGCCCGTGCCATGGGTGCGGAGGTCGTGAGCAGCGCTGACTGGCGGGGTTTTGGCATCCAGAAAAACCGGGCACTGGCCCTCGCCAGCTGTGATTGGGTCCTGTCGCTGGATGCCGATGAGCGTGTAACGCCGGAGTTGCAGGCTGAAATCCAGGCAACCCTGAAAGCTCCGTCGTTCGATGTTTATGCGTTGCCCCGGCTGTCAAGCTACTGTGGGCAATACATGCGCCATTCGGGCTGGTACCCCGACCGTGTCACACGCCTGTTTCGCCGGCAGGCGGCGCAGTTTTCGGAGGACCTGGTTCACGAGCGGGTCGTGACCTCCAGCCAGATCGGGCAACTGCGTTCTCCGATGCTCCACGAGAGCTTCAGGAACTTTGAGGCGGTTCTCGACAAGGCCAACCGCTATTCAACCGCCGGTGCCCTGAGCCTGTTCGGCAAAGGCAAGCAGGCCTCGCTGGGCAAGGCGCTTGGGCATGGGCTGTGGGCCTTTGTCAGGACCTACTTCTTACGATGCGGCTTCCTGGATGGCCGGATGGGGCTTGTCCTGGCCATTTCCAACGCGGAGGGCACTTACTACAGGTATTTGAAGCTCTGGCTGCTGCAGCGTGATGGTGGTGCAGCACCTCCTGCGCAATGAAGATCAGTTTTATCGTCCTGACCTACAACCGGACAGATGCCCTGCTGCCTGTGCTGCGGTCCCTGTCCGAACAATGCGATGAGCGGCATGAGGTGTTGATCGCCGATGATGGCTCGCGGCCGGAGCAGGTGGCGATGCTTCATGAGCGCTTGCCGGTTTTCAAATGTCCAGTCCGCCACGTGTGGCATCCCGATGTCGGCTTTACCGCCGCACGGGCCCGCAATCTCGCGGCCCGCCATGCGACAGGGGATTACCTGGTGTTCCTGGATGGTGACTGTGTGCCGAATAAGGCCTTCGTGGCGCAGCACTCCCGCCTTGCCGAGGCGGGTTGCTTTGTGAATGGCAGCCGGGTGCTGCTGAGCCCGGGCCTTACTGCCCAGGTGGTCGATGGCACAATAGATTTGCCGGGTTGTCCGCCTGCTTTCTGGTGGCGCGCGCGTCTGCGGAAGGACTGCAACAAACTGTTGCACCTCGTCGTCTGGCCGTGGCGCTTATTCAGGGTAAAACAAGGCTTTCAGTGGCGCGGCATCCGAAGCTGCAACTTCGGCGTGTGGCAGCGTGATTTCGCCAGTATCAATGGGTTTGATGAGTCGTTTCAAGGCTGGGGCCATGAAGACGCGGACCTGGTTCTGCGGCTCACTCACTTGGGTATTCAAAGAAAAAACGGGTTTATGGCGACAGAAGTTTTTCACCTTTGGCATCGCGAAAACAAGCGAGACCAGGAGTCCGTCAACAAAAACAGGGTATTGCAACGCATGAAAACGGATTTGATCCTGGCTGAAAAAGGGCTACGCGACATTGACCCTGAATCGCCCGTCAAAATAACCCAACTCCATTGATCAAAATTCTTCTATGAGCATCCCATCATCATTGAGCCGTCGTACTGTCATGAGTTTGCTGGCGGCGGGCTTGTCGCCGGCATTTGCACAGTTCCGCGTGGAGGTGTCAGGCGTGGGCCTGACTCAATTACCGATTGCCATCGCCTCTTTCCGGGGCGAGGCGCAGGCACCGCAGAAAATTGGCAGCATTGTCAAGGCCGATCTTGAGCGCAGCGGCATGTTCCGCCCGGTCGACACGGCAGGCATCGTGGCGGACGAAAACACGCGGCCAGACCTCGCAAACTGGCGGCAAAAGGGCGCGGACGCGATGGTGACGGGAAGCGTTTCGCCCCTTGCCGACGGCCGATTTGATGTCCGGCTTCGTCTGTGGGATATCGTGCGGGGCCAGGACCTCGGGGGGCAGAGCTATACCGTGGCCCAGGCTGATTTGCGTCTGTCCGCACACCGGATCTCCGATTTTGTCTATGAAAAACTCACGGGTGAAAAAGGCATCTTCTCGACGCGAATTGCCTATGTGACCAAAACGGCTCAACGCTACAACCTCTGGGTTGCCGATTCGGATGGCGAAGGCGCCCAGTCTGCCCTCACCAGCCCCGAGCCGGTGATCTCGCCCTCATGGTCGCCCAATGGTTCCCAGCTGGCTTATGTTTCCTTCGAATCCCGCAAGCCCGTGATCTATTCGCATGATGTCGCCACCGGAAAGCGGCGCCTGCTTGCCAATTTCAGGGGCTCCAACAGTGCACCTGCCTGGTCACCCGACGGCAAGCAACTGGTTGCCACGCTGAGCCGGGACGGCGGCTCGCAGATCTACGCCATTGGCCTGAGTGGCGGCGACCCCAAGCGCTTAACCCAGTCATCCAGCATTGATACCGAGCCGGCTTATTCGCCCGACGGGCGGTATATTTATTTCGTCAGCGACCGCGGCGGCGCACCACAGATCTACCGCATGAGTCCCGGCGGCGGAAATCCGGAGCGCGTGACGTTCACGGGCAGTTACAACATCTCCCCGGCGATCAGCCCTGATGGGCGTTGGCTGGCTTATGTTTCGAGGGTCGGAGGCGCCTTCAAGCTGCACGTGATGGAACTTGCCAGCGGAACGACCACTCCCATTACCGACACCACGGCCGATGAAAGCCCGAGTTTCGCGCCCAATAGCCGCCTGATTGTGTATGCGACCCAGCAGCAGGGCCGGGAAGCACTGATGACCACGACGCTGGACGGCAAGATCAAGGCCAGGTTATCCGGCGCCGGCGGTGACATCCGTGAGCCCGACTGGGGACCTTTCCAGCGGTGACAGACACTTTTTTTGAATCATCTTTTTTGTTTTTTTTGTAGGGGTACTCCATGAAGCTGAAGCGCGTTCTCTTTTCCATCTTCTCCTCCCTGGCTCTTGCTGCCACGCTGGTGGCCTGCGGCTCCAATGTCAAGCTCAGCGATGTGCCGGTGGAAGACAGGACAGCCAGTGCCAAGCCGTCTGGTGATGCGGGTGCCTCCTCCAGCAGGGGCGTTGCACCGGTGCAAATTGGTGGAACGGATGTGTCGGGCGCGGGGCCTGCCAATACGGCCAGAATTATTTACTTTGATTTCGACAGTTATGTCATCAAACCCGAATTCCAGGGGATTGTTGAGGCCCATGCACGCTATCTGACGGCCAACAAGGCCCGCAAGATGGCCATCGAAGGACACACCGACGAGCGCGGTGGCCGCGAATACAACCTGGCACTGGGGCAGAGACGTTCTGAAGCGGTGCGCCGCGCGCTGGGACTGCTGGGCGTTGCAGATGCCCAGGTGGAGGCCGTGAGCTTTGGCAAGGAAAAACCTGTCGCTATGGGCTCGGACGAAGAATCCATGGCCAAGAATCGCCGCGCCGAGATCAACTACCGCTAAGCCGGCATCACTATTGTGATCATGTTCAGATTTGCCGCGGCTGCTGCTGCCTGCCTGCTGGCCTTCAATGCGCAGGCCGCTCTTTTCGAAGACGATGAGGCACGCAGGGCCATCCTGGATTTGCGGCAAAAAGTCGACGCTTCGCAGCAGCGCACGGCTGATGACCTGCGCAGGGCCAATGACGACAATGCCCAGCTGCGCCGCAGCCTGCTCGAGCTTTCCAACCAGATCGAGGCCTTGCGCAACGAGATGGCCGGCATGCGCGGACAGAACGAGAGGCTGGCTCGTGACCTTGCCGATATTCAGCGCAACCAGAAGGACATTACGCAGGGCGTTGACGAGCGGCTGCGAAAGTTTGAGCCCACCAAGATCGCTGTGGACGGCAAGGAGTTTGTGGCGGAGCCGGCTGAAAAGCAGGAGTTCGAGGCGGCGCTTGCCACCTTGCGCAAAGGTGACTTTGCTGCCGCTCAAACCAGTTTTGTGGCCTTCATGAAGCGCTACCCGCAAAGTGGCTACAGCTCATCTTCGCTGTTCTGGCTGGGTAATGCCCAGTACGCCCTGCGCAACTATCGCGACGCGGTGGCCAACTTCCGCACTCTGGTGACGCTCGAACCCGGACACATGCGTGCGCCGGAAGCGCTGTTGTCGATGGCCAATTGCCAGGTGGAACTCAAGGACGTCAAGTCTGCCCGCAAAACGCTGGAAGACCTCGTAAAGACCTATCCACAATCTGAAGCGGCCTCGGTCGCCAAAGAGCGTCTGGCCCGGCTCAAGTAGCCCTGAGTTGCCTCAAGCTGTCTCGCGCAGCTCCACGGACGAAGATCCGGCGGTTTTTCATTCCCACTTAAAATTCGGGAATGGATATTTCCGGATCAGCCGCGCTCAACACCCTCACCACCCAGGTTCTTTGGTCTGGTTTTCTCCTCTCGATGGTTTTTGGCGCTATTGCGCAGCGTACCCATTTTTGCACCATGGGCGCTGTCAGCGACATCGTGAACATGGGGGACTGGACGCGCATGCGCATGTGGGGCATGGCGATCGGTGTAGCCATGATTGGCTTTTTCGGCATGGCGGCCGCAGGCCTCATTGATCCGGCCAAAACCCTGTACGCGTCCAACCGCTTCATCTGGTTTTCCGCGCTCGTCGGTGGTGCCATGTTCGGTTTTGGCATGGCGCTGTCTTCCGGATGCGGCAGCAAGACGCTGGTGCGCATCGGAGGGGGCAGTCTCAAATCACTGGTGGTTTTTGCCGTGATGGGCATCGCCGCATTTGCCACGCTCAAAGGCATTACCGCTGTAGTTCGCGTGGCCACGCTAGACCGGGTAGCCGTCGAGTTCACCGCCAACGCTTCGGCTCCCAGCTGGGTGGCCAGTGCGTTCGGTGTGGCGCCGGCTGCGGCCGGCCTCGGGCTGGCCTTGCTGATTGGCGTGAGCCTGATTGTCTGGGCCTTGTGCGGCGCGGATTTTCGCCGCCTCGACCCGCTGTTGGGCGGTTTGGGCATCGGTGCCGTCATCGTCGGCATGTGGTGGATCAGCGGCAGCCTGGGTTATGTAGCCGAGCATCCTGAAACCCTGCAGGAGGCTTTTATCGCCACCAACTCCGGCAGGGCGGAAGCCATGAGCTTTGTTTCGCCAGTGGCTTACACACTGGACTGGTTCATGTTTTTCAGCGACAAAAGCAAGGTCCTCACGCTGGGCATTGTGTCGGTGTTCGGTGTCGTGGCGGGCTCTGCCGTGTATTCGCTGTTCTCACGCAACTTCCGCTGGGAAGGTTTCCGTGATGTGCAGGACACCGCCAACCATCTCGCAGGCGCCGCATTGATGGGGGTGGGCGGCGTGTGTGCCATGGGCTGCACCGTCGGGCAGGGCCTGTCGGGAATCTCCACCCTGAGCGCCACCAGTTTCGTCGCGCTCGCTGCCATATTGGCCGGCTGCGCAGCCGGATTGAAGTACCAGATCTGGCAGCTTGAGCGTTCCCTGTAAAACCAATCCCGAACAGCACCATGACGACATCCGGCGCAGAGCTGTTTCCGCCCGACCTGGAGCGACGCTTTGGCGGTCTCGCGCGGCTGTACGGCGCGGCGGGCGCCCGGCGCATCCGGGAAGCGCATATTGTGGTGGTGGGCGTGGGCGGGGTGGGCTCGTGGGCCGCTGAAGCTGCTGCCCGCAGCGGTGTGGCCCGCATCACCCTGATTGATTTGGACCACATTGCCGAATCCAACATCAACCGCCAGGTGCACGCGCTCGACAACACACTGGGGCAGGCCAAAGTGCAGGCGATGCGCGAGCGCATCGCCTCCATCCATCCGGCTTGCCGGGTGGACTGCATTGAGGAGTTTGTCGATGAAGGCAATTGGCCCGGCCTCCTTGCGTTGGACAGCGGATTTGACGGCAAGCAGCTGGCCGTTATCGACGCATGTGATCAGGTGAGGGCCAAAACAGCCATGGCCGCATGGGCCATCAGGAATCGGATCACCCTGATCAGTGTGGGCGCCGCAGGCGGCAAGCGGCTCGCCCACCGTGTCGACATTGAAGACCTGTCGCTGGTCACACACGACCCCTTGCTGGCGCAGTTGCGCTACCGCTTGCGCAAGCAGCATGGTGCCCCCCGTCAGGGAAAGATCGGCGTGGCCTGCGTTTTCAGTCGTGAGCCGGTGCTGCAGCCTGCAGCCGTGAGCGCGTTGAATGAACAGGAAAACAGCGAAGCAGAAGCGCTGGCACCGCAATGCGAGGCACCCGAGCAGAGCGATGGCAGCCTCAATTGCCATGGTTATGGATCGGTCGTCAGCGTCACATCCACCTTCGGGTTTTGTGCAACCGGCTGGGTACTTGGCAAAATTGCTGAGTAGTTTGCAAAGAGCTAAAAAATGACGCTATAATTTGAGGCTGTTCTGCACTAAACGCAGTACGACCCGGGAGAAATCCTTGGGGCCTTAGCTCAGTTGGTAGAGCAGCGGACTTTTAATCCGTTTGTCGTGGGTTCGACCCCCGCAGGCCCCACCAAATACGCCTTACAGGCACTAAAAAGCCCGCTACTGAAAAGATAGCGGGCTTTTTTATTCATGCTCTGGTGACGGTCTGGCGACACTATTTCTCGCTTGAGTGAACATGTCACCTGGCTTCAGTGCCTGGATGCACAATTCGAATTTACAGCTGCTCCCTGCAATCAAATTTCCACGAATTGATCGCCTTGCGCCTTAAGTTTCTTATGTGGAGCGC
>NZ_JBFUJT010000023.1:0-93365 GCF_056401235.1 Polaromonas sp. P4_F9
TGCGCAAAACGTAGACGACCGCCTCGAACACTTGTCGTGCCGGCTTGGGCGGCCGCCCCGCCCCCGCCTTGCGCACGTACGCCTTGTCCGCGCTGCGCTCGCGCACCGGAATCAACGGCTCGACGCGCCGCCAAAATTCATCGGTCACCACCCACGATTCGACTCGCTTGCGTGTCGCCATTCCTTCGCCCTGGCGCCGTGTTAGCTACGGCTCGGAGCAGCAGTATACTATTTACGGATAACTTCTAAATCCGGGAATGTGTGAAAGGTAACCCCCATGATGACTGCTATTGCACGTAATCCGTCGATATCGGGACGGTAGATTTGATTGGCTTGCAATTGGGAGGACTTGAATGGTTGTGGCTCCTTTGTCGTGTTGTCATCCACCGGTGGAATCGAAACTCAGCCCACCCGAATAGACTGCCCACCAGCAATGCAAACGCCACCGTACTTGCAAACAACGCATTGACTCCCAAGCCCACGTGCTGCATCACCCGGACATAGGCCCCGACTGCTTGAAAATGAATTAAGTAAGTGCCGTAGGAGCAATCGCCCCATTTCCCCAGGAGCCGCAGTGCGCCGTTGGCATTGGCTTTCGGATGGATGGCCGCCACAAAGGTGATCACAGAAAACCCCAGACCCCAAAAGAGGTAGGCAATGGGCGATGGGCCCGCCAAGTGAGCAACGATCAAACTGGTCAATGCAAATGCCATTAAGCTCACGCAAATCCGAATGGTCAAGATCAACCGGTATTGAAGACGTTCAAAAACGATACGGGTCAGAGCGCCTACAACAAAAGGCAAACTTAAGGCCGAAAGAGCCACTTGGTTGGCGGTAGGAAGAGAGACGGTCGCTTGTGGCGCTGTCATTGAGCAAGTAACCAAAAATACTGACCATCCAGCCAACAGCCTTTGCCGGGTTCTTTCGTTTGAAACAAAGCAAATACCAAACAACACCCAGTAAAAGAACATCTCATAGACTAGGGACCATTCGACGCTCAAGGGATAAGGGATCGGCCCAAATGGCAGCAGAGACATCGCCTTGAGAGTTTCTACCAAGTCATAACTGCCAATGTGCGAAGCCCACTTCAAACCCAGCGCCACGGCACAGCAAAACAAAAACGGTGGGTAAATTCGCAATAGCCGCCGTGTCAAGAATTCCAAGGGCCTTAGGTTATTGCCCACAGGCCACAACACGAAGCCACTGATAGCGAAAAACAGCATTACGCCATGGCCGAAATTGCGTGTGAAGAAATCGACAAACGGCGTGATCTCCCGCACGCCCCGGAGATAGATAGCGGAGTGAAAAAGTACGACGCCCAATGCGGCCATCGCTCTGAGGATTTGAATTCCGTTTAGCAATTTGACTTTCGCCCCCACCCCCGTTCATGTAACACGAGGGCTATAAATACAAAAGACACATAGTACGGGGTTTGTTACAAACTCCCCCCCTCTAATTGGAGGGCAAGCCATGAAGAAGTTGGCTGCGACGATCCTGTCACACCAGTGATGCGCGGAAAAAAGCGGTTTTGCTCACTACGGAAAAAAAGAAAAGGGCACGACAAGAATGCCCCAATTCCGAACTGAGTGGCTCCCCATGCGGGCTCGAACCACGACTCTCAAGACCGATTCAAAAATCGGCAGCGCGTCCGGCTAAAGCGCCTTCCCCAAGCGCCCCACGCCCTCTTCAATCTTCGCCACATCCGCCGTAGCAAAACTGAGCCTCAATGTCGAGACATCCGGATTGCTCGCATAAAACGGCGCACCCGGCACAAACGCCACGC
Source organism: Polaromonas sp. P4_F9 (assembly GCF_056401235.1). NCBI lineage: Bacteria > Pseudomonadati > Pseudomonadota > Betaproteobacteria > Burkholderiales > Comamonadaceae > Polaromonas > Polaromonas sp. P4_F9. Next base: position 1,784 of record NZ_JBFUJT010000023.1, read on the forward strand.
CCTGCTCGATTGCCTTCTTCGCAAACTCGCCGGCGTCTTTCGTCTTGCCACCTGCACCCGTCAGACGGGCCCAGAAGAACAGACCACCCTGCGGCTGTACAAAATCGATCGCATCGCCCAGTTCGCGCTTCAGTGCAGCGCCCATGGCAGCGGCGCGCTCGGCATACACCTGACGCACTCGGGTCAAGGTGGAAGGCATGCGCCCGCATTTGAGGTATTGGGACGCCGTGGCCTGGGCAAAGGTGCTGGTGTGGGCGTCGCTGAACTGCTTACACATGGTGGCTTTGGCCAGCAGCGCGGGCTGGGCAATCAGCCAGCCTATGCGCAGGCCCGGTGACAACACCTTGCTGAGCGAGCCGCAATGCGCCAGCAGATCGCGGCTGCCGGGCACGGTGTCGCTCAGGGCCAGTAAGGACGGTGGCGGCGGCTCGGAAAAATACAGGTCGCCATAGGGGTCGTCCTCAACGATCAGCGTGTTGTATTGAACGGCCAGCTCCAGCACCTTCTTGCGGCGCTCCAGGCTCAACAGCGCGCCGCTGGGGTTGCCGAAAGTGGGAATCAGGTACACAAACTTCGGCTTGTGCTGGGCAATCAATTTTTCGAGTTCGTCCGTCTTCACGCCGTGGGCATCGATGGGTGCGCTGATGAGTTCTGCGCCATAGAGCCTGAAGCACTGGATGGTGGCCAGAAAGGTGGGGCCTTCCACGATCACCTTGTCGCCGGGCGAGATCATGGTTTTGCCGATCAGGTCCAGCGCCTGCTGGCTGCCGGTGGTCACGATCAGCTGGTCGGCAGCCACCACGGCGCCCTTGGTGGCCATGAAGGTGCTGAGCTGGTCGCGCAGCGGCTGGTAGCCTTCGGTGGCGCCGTACTGCAGGGCCGGGCCGGCCTCTTCGTTCAGCACATTGCCGCTGGCTTCCTTCAAGCCCTCCACATCAAACATGGCAGGGTCGGGAAAGCCACCGGCAAAGCTGATGATGCCGGGCTTGCCCAGCAGTTTGAACAGTTCGCGGATGGCGGAGGTTTCGACGTTGTTGAGGCGGTCGGCAAATTGCAGGGGTGTAGGAAGAGGCATGGGAAAATCGGGTCCATGAAGAAAGAACACATCGAGCCGTTTTTTGCCACCTTGCGAGCAGCCAATCCCCAGCCCGTTACTGAATTGAAGTATACGAGCGTGTTCGAACTGCTGACCGCGGTGCTGCTTTCGGCGCAGGCCACCGATGTGGGGGTCAACAAGGCCACGCGCAAGCTGTTTCCGGTGGCCCCCACGCCGCAGGCCATTCTGGACCTGGGACTGGAAGGCCTGGAGGGCTACATCAAGACCATTGGTCTGTACCGCACCAAAGCCAAAAACCTGCTGGCCACCTGCAAGATTCTGGTCGAGCAGCATGGCGGCCAGGTGCCGCGCACCCGCGAAGCACTGGAAGCCCTGCCCGGCGTCGGCCGCAAAACGGCCAATGTGGTGCTCAACTCGGCATTTGGCGAAGCGGTGATGGCGGTGGACACGCACATCTTTCGCGTGAGCAACCGCACCGGGCTGGCGCCGGGTAAAAATCCGCGGGAAGTCGAGAACGGGTTGCTCAAGCGCGTGCCCATCGAATACCTGGTGGATGCGCACCACTGGCTCATATTGCACGGGCGCTATGTGTGCACTGCGCGCAAGCCCCTGTGCTGGCAGTGCGCGGTCGAGCCATTCTGCGACTTTCAGCCCAAGACGCCACGGCCCTGAACGCTGTAACGGTGTCGCCGGGCGGCGTTCTACGAACCCGATGGCTTGGGCTTGCCACGCACACCGCTGGCGATGTAGATCGCTCCCATGCAGCGGGTCTGCACATCAAGAGGGCCGAGCAGCGCGGCAAGCTTGTCCCAGGGACTGCCCAGCCCTTCGAGTGAGGTGGTGGAGTGCAGCGCAATCGGCAGCACGAACCAGTTGACCGGCCAGGTCCAGGGCCCGGCCCATTGGATTCCCGCGGCCACCACGTGCGCCGCAGGTTTGAGATGCGCGACGACATGGGCAACGGCCTCGGGCGAGCGCAGGATGTCGTGGGTGAAATGAAAGAGCGCCGCATCGGCCATTCGCTCAATGACTGCCGTCTCGACTGGCGCGCACAGCAGCGTCACATTGGTCCACCCCTGCTGCTCCACCCGGCCCTGTGCCAGCTGCAGCATTTCGGGACACTGCTCGATGCCGATGACATGCCCCTTCGGGCCGACCTCCTGCTGCAGCCGCCCCAGGCTCAGGCCGGTGCCGCAACCCACATCGAGCACGGTGTCGCCGCGCCGCAGTGCCAGTTGCGAGATGGCTTCCTGGCGGATAGGCTCGAACAAGGCCAGTTCAAGATCGTAAAAGCTGGCACGGCTGCGGTATTGCGCCAATGCGGCCGCTCGGTCGGGTGTTGTATCGGTCCACATCGCTGGGCCGCATTCGTCAAGGGGTGATCACGACGAGCACGCTACACGGCGCGTGCTCGATCAGCGCACCCGAGATGGAGCCGCGCCACCAGCGTGCCGCCCAGCTGTCCAGATGCCTGTGGCCAACGACGATGAGGTCGGCGTCGATCCTGGTCGCGTAATTGGTGATTTCGTCGACGGCGTCGCCGACCAGCACTTCGCCGCGGGCGGTGTGCCCCGACTGCGAGAGCCGCGCAAGCCCATCGTCCAGCACGGCCTGGTACTTTTTCTTCTCGCTTTCCTCGAACTCCTTGCTGTAAATGCCCCCCTCCAGGCCAACCAGGCCCATCGACAAAGGCATGACAGCAATCAGGAACAGCTCGGCCTGACTCCACTGGGCGAGGTCGTTGCAGTCCAGCAGAGCCTTCTGTCCGGCATCGGAACCGTTGTAAGCCAACAAGATACGCTTGTACATAAGTCACCTCCTGACTGGAAAGTCACGCGGTTCGAGCCGCGCCTCCAGCATAGCCCTAATGTGGCCACATGGGAAATAACCGGGAACCGGGAACCAAGATCGGCCGCGCCGGGCGGGCTGCCGGGGACGCGAGCCGGGGCGCAGGCCGGGACGCGAGCTGCGTGGTGGCGCCACGGTGGCACCATGATGGGGAGACGCCCCAAAAATGCCCGCCGCTCCCGTCCGCCCGGAAGGCTGTGCCGGCGGGCAGCCAGCCGCTCAGCGAGCGAACGTTCCGTCGGCGCGAATCATCGTCAGGGCGACGAAGCGCGAGCCCAGGTTGCTCTGCTTGCTGTAGGTCAGGGCAAAGCCGCCGAGGTCTTCGCTGGTGAATGACTCCAGCGTGCTGATCACCTTGGCGCGCGTGAGCGGTGCGGCCGCTTTCTGCAAGGTGCGAACCACCAGTTTGGCGTTCAGGAAACCTTCCATGCTGTTGTAGCTGAACTTCTTGTCGGCCGCCTGCGAGATGATCGTCTGGTACTCGCGCACCACCGCGTTGCCCAGCTCGGTAAACGGGTAAGGCACCACCTGGGAGACGATGACGCCGGCAGCCGGCTCCTTGAGTTCGGCATGCAGGCCCGACGACACGCTGAGCACAAAAAACTGCGGGCTCACGCCCTTGAGGCGAAGGCCCTTGATGAACGCCGCATTGGGCTTGGCCTGGCCAATCATGATCACGGCCTGGGGCTGGGCGGCGGCAATCACGTCGATCGCCTTGGCCACGTCCACCGTGCCGCGCGGCACCGGGGCCACGGCGGAAGGTGCGGCCCCCCGCTTCTGCATGGAGGCGTTCAGCGCTTCCAGGCCTTCCTTGCCGAAGGCGTCATCCTGGTACAGCACCGCGATCTTCTTGATGCCGATGGTCCACGCATGGTTGACGGCCGCCTCGATCTCGTCGGTCGTGCTGGCGCGCAGATGAAACAGCCCCGGCACATACGGGTCGCGCAATGACCTGGCGCCGCTGGTATTGCCGATCTGGGCAATGCCGGCGGCCTGGACGATAGGCACGATTTTCAGCATGTTGGCCGTGCCGCGAAAACCCACCAGCGCCAGCGCGTTGTGCGTTTCAATCAGGGCCTTGGTGTTCTCGGCCGTCCTGTCGGGGTTGAAGCCATCATCCAGGCTGACCAGCTTGATCTTCTCGCCGCGGATGCCACCTTTCTTGTTGATGTCGTCGAAGTACGCGTTCATGCCGCGAACATAGTCGGTGGTCAGGGCCGCGGAGGTCCCGGACAAATCCCCGGAGTGACCGAGGACGATATCTGCCAGCGCGCCGGAACTGGCAAAGCACAACAGAAGCGATGCCAGCAAGCTGCCCGCCTTTGGAAAATTAACAGCGCTCATGAATGTCTCTACCCTCTTGATATAAAAACTTGTTATAAAAATCATCGCCCGTTCAACGAGCGGCCAGGGATCGGCTTTCACCCTGGCCTTGACCGGATGCACTACTCGCACTACTACTCGCACCACTCGTCGCACTACTCGTCGCGCTACACGCGCCACTCGCCCTTCCACACCGGGCTTCTTTTGGCGACAAACGCCTCCACGCCTTCATGAAAGTCGCGACTGCCGTAGCACCTGCGTATCAGGTCTTCCGCCTCGGGCAAGCCCTGCACCAGCAAACGCCTCAAGCCCTCCTTGGTCACGCTTTGGGTGACCGGAGCCAATGAGGCCAGGCGCTCGCACAAATGGGCAGCCGCGGCGGCCAGTTCTTCGGGCGCGCAGGTCTGGTGGAGAAAACCGCATGCCAGGGCTTCATCGGCATTCAGCAGTTCGGCAAGCAGCAACATGCGCTTGACACGCTGCATACCCCACACGGCGCTGAGCCGCGCCAGATTGGCCATCGACAGGCAATTGCCGAGGGTCCTGGCAATCGGCACGCCAAAGCGGGAGGCCGGGGTTGCCAGGCGGAAATCGCAGGCGGTGGCAATGGCCAGGCCACCGCCTATGGTCCAGCCGCTGATCACCGCCACGGTCGGCATCGGCAATGATTCGATCAGGCCAATGCCGCGGTCGATGGTGCGCTCATAGGCCACGCCATCTTCACCACTCTCGAATGCCTGGAACTGCTCGATGTCGGTGCCGGCCACAAAGGCCTCACCGCCCGCGCCCTCGAAGGTCACGACGCGAACCGTATGATCCGTTTGCAGCGCTTCGCAAATGCGGCCCAGCTGCCCGTACATGGCCCAGGTCATGGCATTGCGCGCCTGCGGACGGTCGAACACCACCGAGGCCACGCCGGCATTGACCGTCAGGTGTACTGCCCCGTCACTCATGCTGCAAACGCGCCTTGCGCCCGAAGTTCGGCAAGCTCGCCGGCGCCAATGCCCATCTCGCCGAGCACCTCGTCGGTGTGTTCCCCCAGCAAGGGCGGATGCCGGCGCACCTGCTGCGGCGTGCCGGACAGCTTGACCGCAAAGCCGATGTTGGGCACCGAACCTTCCACCGGGTGGTCAATCTCCATGCGCATGCCGCGCGCACGCGCATGCTCACTGCCGAAAGCCTCCGGGTAGGAGAGGATGGGGCCGGCCGGAATACCGGCATCGAGCAAGGTTTGTACCCAATAGTCTTTGGGGTGCTGGCGGAAAGTGCGCTCCAGCTCAGTCTCCAGCGCGGCGCGGTTGGCCAGCCGCAGCGAGATGGTGGTGAAGCGCGGGTCCCGCAACAACTCCTGCCGCTCCAGCAGCACGCACAGTTGCTGCCACAGCTTCTGGTTGTTGGCGCCCATCACGAAGTAGCCGTCCGAGCAGGCCATGGCCTGGTAAGGCGCTGTCATCTTGTTGGACGTGCCCAGTGGTTCGGGTGGTTTGCCCGTGCCCCAGTAGTCGCAGATGTCCCAGACCGAGAAAGCCAGCGCCGAGTCGAACAGGGATGCGTCCACATGCTGGCCTTCGCCGCTTACTTTGGCCCCGATGTAGGCCGACAGGGTGGCATAAACGGCAAACAGGGCACAGCCAATGTCGGCCACCGGCACGCCGGCCTTCACCGGCGGGCTGTTGGGGTAGCCGGTCACACTCATCACGCCCGACATGGCTTGCGCCATGAGATCGAAGCCCGGTCGGTCGGCCCATGGTCCGGTCTGGCCGAAGCCCGAGATGCTGGTGTAAACCAGGCGCGGATTGATTTCTTTCAAGACCTCGTAGCCCAGGCCCAGCCGCTTCATCGCACCGGGGCGGTAGTTCTCGAGAAGGATATCGGCGTCCTTGACCATGCGCAACAGCACCTCGCGCCCGGCCTTGGACTTCAGGTTGAGCGTGACGCTGCGTTTGTTGCGGTTCATGTTCAGGAAACCCAGGCTGTCGGCACCCTTCATCTTGAAACCCATCGCGCCGCGCGTCTGGTCGCCCGCGCCGGGCGGCTCGACCTTGATCACGTCGGCACCCAGGTCGGCCAGCAACATGCAGGCATAAGGGCCGGCCATCACCTGGCTGACATCGAGCACCCGCACACCGGCCAGGGGCAGCGGACGCGCCGCTTTCTTCGCCTGTTCATTCGTTGACGCTTCTTTCACTCGGTAATCCTTGTGGAGGGATGTTGATCGTTTGCGGAAGTGGAAAATCCTCCCAGGCAACCCGGGAGGCGACGGTTGGGATGCCGCCACGATGGCAGCACCCTCGAAAAAAGCAAAACGGGCTTCAGGACCGGCTCAGCGCGCCCCGATGCCCATGGCTCAGGCTTCGCCCTTGACGCCACCGTCCTTGATGATCTTGGCCCACTTGATCTGCTCGGCGCGCATGAAGTCCCCGAACTTTTCGGTCGAGCCACCGCCATCCTGGGCGCCCGAGGCCGCCAGTTTTTCCATCACGTCGGGCATCAGCATGACCTTGTTGACATCCTCGTTCATGCGCTTGGCCATGGCCAGAGGCATCTTCGCGGGACCGGCCAGCCCGTACCACGTCGTCGCCTCGAAGCCGGGGAAGCCCGACTCGGCCATGGTCGGAACGTTGGCGTAGGCGCCCACGCGCTGCTGGCGCGTCTGCGCAAGGGCGATGGCCTTGCCGCTCTTCACGTGGGGCGTGGCCGCCGTCATGGTGTCGAAGCTGTACTGAATGGTCCCGCCGATCAGGTCGGTGAGCATCGGGCCCGAGCCCTTGTACGGCACGTGGATGGCCTTGACCTTGGCGGCCAGCATGAACATCTCCAGCGCCAGGTGCTGCGCGCTGCCCGTGCCGGCCGAGCCGAAGCTCACACTGCCCGGGTTGGCGCGGCACAACTCGACCAGATCCTTCACGGTCTTGGCCGGCTGGTTTTCGTTGCAGATCAGCAGGTTCGGCGTGATGCCGACCAACACGACCGGCTGGAAGTCCCTGGCCGCGTCGTAGTTCACTTTCTGCAGGGCGGGCGTGATCGCCTGGCTGTTGATGTGCGCCATCAGCAAGGTGTTGCCGTCACCGGGCTGCTTGGCCACGTAGTCGGCAGCGATGGTTCCCGAGGCGCCCGCCTTGTTCTCGACGATGACCTGCGTCTTCCACATGTCGCCGAGCTTCTGACCGATCACCCGCGCCAGGATGTCGGTGCCGCCGCCAGGGGCAAAGCCCACCACGATGCGAATCGGCCCGTTGGGCAGGGTCTGCGCCATCAGCGAGGGAAAGGCGAGTGTGGCGGCGCTGGCCGCGCTGACGGTTACGAAGGTTCTGCGTTGCATGGTTTTGTCTCCAGGAATAGTTAATAGTTGTGATGTAGCGAAACTCGGCAAACAGGAAAGTGAAAAGTGGAACGTGGAAAAAAAAGAGGTCGTCAGGCTGCCTTGCGCAGCGGCACCACGGCGGCATGGCTTGAAAAATGGTCCATTGCGGCCTGCACGCCCGAGCCCGCCAGCTTGACGCCCGCGAGCTTGAGACCCATCTCGCAGCCCGACAGCGCCGCCATCAGGGTCAGGTCGTTGCAGTCGCCCAGGTGGCCAATGCGAAACATCTTGCCCTTGACTTTGCCCAGGCCCGTGCCCAGTGAGCAGTCAAAGCGCTCGTAGATGATCTTGCGCACGGCGTCGGCGTCTATGCCTTCGGGCGTCATCACGCCGGTCAACACGGGCGAATACACGGCCGGGTCGGCGCACTGGATCTGCAGGCCCCAGGCCCTGACCGCGGCGCGCACGCCTTCAGCCCAGCGCAGGTGCCGCGCAAACACCACGTCCAGCCCGTGCTCCAGCAGCATGTCGCAGGCTTCGTTGAGCCCGTACAGCAGGTTGGTGTTGGGTGTCGACGGCCAGTAGCCGGTCTTGTTCATTTCAATGATCTCGTCCCAGGCCCAGAACGATTTCGGCAGCCGGGCCGTTTTGCTGGCTTCGAGGGCCTTGGCCGACACGGCGTTGAAACTGATGCCGGGCGGCAGCATCAAGCCTTTCTGCGAGCCGCTGATGCTGACGTCCACGCCCCACTCGTCGTGCCGGTAGTCGGCCGAGGCCAGTCCGGAGATGGTGTCCACCAGCAGCAGCGCCGGGTGTTTGGCGGCATCGATGGCCTTGCGCACGGCCGCGATGTTGCTGGTCACGCCGGTGGAGGTTTCGTTGTGCACCACGCAGATCGCCTTGATGCTGTGCTGCGTGTCCGCCTTCAGCCGCTCCTCGATCATGTCGGCCCGCACACCATGGCGCCAGGCCTCGGCGCCGGACAAGCTCATCACTTCGGTTTTCAGGCCCAGGCGCGCCGCCAGCTTGTGCCACAACGCGGCAAAGTGGCCGGTTTCATACATCAGCACATGGTCGCCCGGGCTCAGCGTATTGGCCAGCGCCGCCTCCCAGGCACCGGTCCCCGAGGCCGGGTAGATGATGACGGGCTGTTTGGTCTGAAAGATTTTCCGGATGTCAGCCAGCACCTTGAGGCCCAGCGCCGCAAACTCCGGACCGCGGTGATCAATCGTGGGCAGGCTCATGGCCCGCAAGATACGGTCAGGTACCGGTGACGGGCCGGGAATCTGCAGGAAATGGCGGCCGGTGGGATGAAAATCGAGCGTCAACATGCGGGGTGGTTCCTCAAGGCGATAATAGAGTGAAGTCGTATTTTTTGCATACAAAATTCATTTGTCAACCTAACCAAGGGTAAACGATGGATTTGACAACCACTTTTTTTGCATACAAAATTTAGCCATGTCAGCAAATGTCATTCCCATTCCGCGTGCCGCACTGCATGAGCAGGTGGCCCACCGCCTGCGCGAGATGCTGGTGGAAAACCGCATTCCGCCCGGCGCCAAGCTCAACGAACGGGAGTTGAGCGAAGTACTCAACGTCTCGCGCACACCGCTTCGGGAGGCGATCAAAATGCTGGCCGCCGAAGGGCTGGTCGAGCTGCTGCCCAACCGGGGCGCGATCGCGGTCGAGCTGACCAAAGCCGATGTGCTGAATACCTTCGAGGTCATGTCGGGCCTGGAGGCCCAGTCCGGCGAGCTGGCGGCCCAGCGCATCACCGAGTCCGAACTGGCCGAGATCAAGGCCATGCATTACGAGATGCTGGCGGCTTACACGCGCCGCGACCTGCCGGGCTATTACCGGCTCAATGCGGCCATTCACAACGCCATCAACGCCGCCGCCAAAAACCCGGTGCTCACGGCGACCTACAACCAGGTCAACGCCCGCCTGCAGGCGTTGCGCTTTCGCTCCAACCAGGATGGGGAGAAGTGGAAAGATGCCGTGAAAGAGCACGAACTGATGATTGAAGCGCTCAGTGCGCGCGACCCGGTTGCCATGCGTGCCGTGCTGGCCAGCCACCTGATCCACAAACAGGATGTGGTGATCGAGCAGCTGCGCGCTGCCAAGACCCATCCTTCCTCCGCCAAAGCATGAACGCTCCCCTCCCCCTCAAGATCACGCAGGAGGCCGCTGCCCGGGCCTATGACGACGTGGCGCGCGTCAGCAATGAAGTCGCCGGCCGCCTGGCCGCCCGCCTGGCCAGCGAAACGCGCGGCGAAGTGCTGTTCTCGCCGGCAGACCGGGGCCGCTACGCCACCGACGCCTCCATCTACCAGGTGATGCCGGTCGGTGTGTTTGTGCCGCGCACGGCCGATGATGTGAAAACCGCGCTGGACATTTGCCGCGACCTGCAGGTACCCATCGTGCCCCGCGGCGGCGGTACCAGCCAGTGCGGCCAGACGGTGGGCGCCGGCCTGGTGATCGACTACGCCAAACATATTCGCAGCATCCTGCATGTGGACCCGCAGGAGCGCACCGCCGAGGTCGAGCCCGGCATTGTGCTGGATCACCTCAATGCCGCGCTGAAACAACACGGCCTGTGGTACCCGGTGGATGTGTCCACCAGCGCGCAGGCCACGCTGGGCGGCATGGCCGGCAACAACTCCTGCGGCAGCCGCAGCATCGCCTACGGCAACATGGTGCACAACGTGCTGGGCGCAACGGCCTGGCGCTCTGACGGCCGTCTGCTGGAGCTGGGTCGTTACGACAGCGCCAGCGGCGAGGCGCGCGCCCTCGGCGACCATGTCAAAACGCTGTCGGACCAGCTTCGGCCCGAACTGCAGGCGCACTGGCCCAAGGTGCTGCGCCGCGTGGCGGGCTACAACCTGGACATCTTCAACAACCAGAACGAGAAGCCCTACACCCAAGACGGCTCGGTCAACCTGGCCCACCTGCTGGTGGGCAGCGAAGGCACGCTGGCACTCACGCGGTCACTGAAGCTGCGCCTCAGTGAACTGCCGCGCACCAAGGTACTGGGCGTGGTGAACTTTCCCACGTTTTACCAGGCCATGGACTCGGCCCAGCACATCGTCAAACTGGCAAATTCAGACGGACACGGCGGCGTATTCGGGGCCACGCTGACGGCCGTCGAGCTGGTCGACCGCACGATGATAGAGCTGTCGTTGCAAAACCCCGCTTTTGCGCCCACGGTGCGCACCGCGCTGATCGGCCAGCCCGATGCCATCTTGCTGGTCGAATTTTCAGGTGCCTCCAAAGCCGAACTCGCTCCCAAAATCAAACAGCTGGTGGAGCTGATGGGCGACCTGGGCCTGCCCGGCTCGGTGGTGGAAATGATTGACGATGCGCCGCAGAAAAACCTGTGGGAAGTGCGCAAGGCCGGCCTCAACATCATGATGAGCCTCAAGGGCGACGGCAAGCCAGTGAGTTTTATTGAAGACTGCGCCGTGCCGCTGGAGCATCTGGCCGAGTACACCGATGCGCTCACGCAGGTGTTTCGCAAATACGGCAGCAAGGGCACCTGGTACGCGCATGCGTCCGTCGGCACGCTGCATGTGCGGCCCATCCTCGACATGCGCCGGGATGGTGGCGCCAAGATGCGCGCCATTGCCGAAGAAGCCTCCGCGCTGGTGCGCCACTACAAGGGCGCCTACAGCGGCGAGCATGGCGACGGGCTGTGCCGCGGCGAATGGGTGCAGTGGCAGTTCGGTCCCAAAATCAACGATGCGTTTGCGCAGATCAAGAACTACCTCGATCCGCTGAATTTGCTCAGTCCGGGGCGCATCGTTGCGTCAGCCGGGCATCCGCTGCCCAAAATGGACGACACCCGGCTGATGCGCTTTCCGCCCGGGTACAAGGTGATCCCCATCCGGCCCGCGCTGGACTGGAGCGCCTGGGACGTGCAAAACGACCCGGTGACCGAGCAGACCAGCGCGCCCGGCACCGGCGGCGACCCCGCCCACGGCTTTGCCAAGGCGGTGGAGATGTGCAACAACAATGGCCACTGCCGCAAATTTGATGCCGGCACCATGTGCCCGAGCTACCGCGTCACGCGCGACGAAAAACACCTGACGCGGGGGCGGGCCAACACGCTGCGGCTGGCGCTGTCGGGTCAGCTGGAGGGCATGAAGGCGGAAGACGCTTTCACCAGCGACGCCGTGCACGAGGCCATGGACCTGTGCGTCGGCTGCAAGGGCTGCAAGCGCGACTGCCCTACCGGCGTGGACATGGCCAAAATGAAGGTGGAGTTTTTGCACCACTACAAGGCCAGGCACGGCTACACGCTCAAGGACAAGCTGGTGGCCTACTTGCCCGACTACGCCCACTGGGCCAGCCGCTTTGCGCCGCTGCTCAACCTGCGCGACAGCATTCCGGGCCTGGCGGCCTTGAGTGAAAGACTGCTGGGCTTGTCTGCCCGGCGCACGCTGCCGCAATGGAAGACGAAAACCTTCTTCAACTCGGCCCCCGTCAGCGCCACACGCGAAGAGGTGCTGGCCGCCAGCAAGCCCGTGGTGCTGTTCGTGGACACCTTCAACGGCTACTTCGAATCCAGAAATGCAGTTTCGGCATTGAAGGTGCTGCAGACCGCCGGTTATACGGTGCACGTAGCGACAAAAACCATAGCGGACGGCAAGAGCCTGTGCTGCGGCCGGACCTACCTTGCCAGCGGCATGATCGCGGAAGCCAAGGCCAAGGCACGTGAACTGACAGACGCCCTGCTGCCCTTCGCCGAAAAAGGAATCGCCATCGTCGGGCTGGAGCCCTCGTGCCTGCTGACCCTGCGCGACGAAATGCTGGTGATGGGACTGCGCAGCGCAGCGCAAACCATCAGCCAGCACGCGCTGTTGCTGGAAGAGTTCCTGGCACGCGAGGCAGCTGCCGGCAAGCTGGAAACCCTGAAGGCCGCGCTCCAGCCGGCCACCCGGCCTATCCTGCTGCACGGCCACTGCCACCAGAAGGCTTTTGGTGCGGTGACTCCCATCATGGATGTGCTCAAGCTGATACCGGGCGCCCAGCCTGAACTGATCGAATCAAGCTGCTGCGGCATGGCCGGCAGCTTCGGCTACGAGGCCAGCCACTACGAGGTGTCCATGCAGATGGCCGAACTCAGCCTGCTGCCGGCCGTGCGCAAGCAGCCGGATGCCATCGTGGTGGCCGACGGCACCAGTTGCCGGCACCAGATCAAGGACGGTGCGCAGCGCGAGGCGATTCATGTCGCCGTGCTGCTGGCGCGGCAGCTGCGGGCCTGAGGCAGGGAAACACGGGAGCAAGTGACGGCCATGGCTGACATCCTGACCATCACCATGAACCCGGCCCTGGACGTCTCCACCTCAACCGACAAGGTCATGCACACGCACAAGCTGCGATGCGCCGCCGCGCAATTGCATCCTGGCGGCGGTGGAGTCAACGTGGCTCGCGTCGTGCAGCGGCTCGGCGGCGACTGTCTCGCGCTCTTTCTGGCGGGGGGCGTGAACGGGCAACGGCTGCGAAAACTGCTTGACCGGGAGCAGGTGCGCAGCCACTGGATCCCCATTGCCGGGGAAACCCGCGAAAGCTTTTCCGTCCGCGAAACATCCAGCGGGCGGGACTTCCGCTTTGTGCTGCCCGGGCCGGCCCTGACGGCGCCGGAGTGGCAAGCCTGCCTGGACTTTGTCAGCAAGCTCGACGTACCGCCCGCTTATGTGGTGGCGAGCGGCGGCCTGCCCCCGGGGGTGCCTGACGACTTTTATGCCCAACTCACGCGGCTGGCCCGCTCGCGCGGCAGCCGCGTGGTGGTGGACACGTGGGGGCCGGCACTGGCAGCAGTGCTGGCAAAAGGGGTGTACCTGATCAAACCCAGCCTTCAGGAGCTGCGCGAACTGACCGGCTTGCCGCTGGCAGGCGAGCCGCAGTGGCGCGAGACGGCGAGGCGGATCATTCTGGCCGGACAGGCGCAGGTCGTGGCGCTGTCGCTGGGTGAGGACGGGGCCTTGCTTGTCACCGCTGACACGGCGCTGCGGGCACGGGGCGTGCCGGTCAAGGTGGCCAGCACCATCGGCGCCGGCGACAGCTTTGTCGGCGGCCTGGTCTGGACGCTGAACCGTGGTGGCGACCTGGCGCAGGCGTTTCGATACGGCATGGCGTCCGGCGCGGCGGCCCTGCTCACGGCGGGAACGGCCCTGTGCCAGGCGGCAGATGTCGAGCGCCTTAGCAAGGATGTGATCATCGAAGAGGTTTAGTGCAGTGTTGCATGCAACACTGCACTAGTACCCGACCCGCAAATAGCGGAATCAAAAGTAGCAGAATCAGGAAAAGCGCCCGATTCGTAGCCAGGCTCGCGGTACATGGGGACGGCATAAGGGCGGGCGCCACGCAGCGCCGCGCCGGCGCGTCAAACACCGCCACCGGCGGCCGGGAGCATGTCATGAGCAAAAAAATATCGTCATTGATGCACCGCGAAGTGTGCCTGGTCGGCCTGGACGACACGGCGCAATCCGTCGAGGCACAAATGGTGGCCAAGGGCCTGTCATGGGTGCCGGTGGCCAATGCCGACGGCGTGGTCCTGGGCGTCATCAGCAGCGCGGACCTGCTGCGCCTGCATGCCGAAGGCAAGCCCTTCCAGAAAGTCAGCGCCTGGCAGCTCTGCACCTACAAACCGATCACCGTGCGCCCGGACGCCACCCTCAGCGAAGTGGCAAGCTTGATGGTCGCCATGAATATTCACCATGTGGTTGTGGCGGAGGGCACGCATATCAAGGGGGTCGTCTCCTCACTCGACTTCGTGCGCACCTTCGTGTAGTGACAGCAGGGCAACTCCAGATGGCAGCCGGTGGCACCTGGTGGCGCCGGCTTGCTCGAGGTGACTCCAGGCTTCTTCATAATCACCCCATGAAGTCTTTACCACGCCACCCCGGAAGCAGGCCCCCTGCATTCCGCCAAATCCATGCGCTGCTTGTCGCCGCCCTGCTCTGCGGCTGTGCCGCCAAGGCACCCAAGCCACCCAAGCCTGCCCCCGCCTTGCCGGCAGCACCCGGGCCCCACCCGCTCGTAGGAACGTGGACCTGGACATTGCCCGGCAAGCCCTGTACCGAAACCTGGCAGTACGGCGCCAATGGCACCCGGCTGAGTACCAGCGGTGAAGAGGTCACACAGGGCAATTACGAAATACCACGTACGCCTGGCCTGCTGGGCTTCTACCGGCTCGCCGAAACAGTCACCGCCAGCAACGGCAAGCGCGACTGCTCGGGCGACCTGCATGAAAGCCCGGAAGGAAGCGCCACGGAGAGCGTTACCCGCTTCATCCAGTTCAACCCCCAGAAGGACCAGTTCATCGTCTGCAAGGCCGAGTCGCTTCAGGCCTGCTTTGGGCCCCTGAAGCGCGTCCCCGGCTAAGAGGCTAAAGCACCACTCGCGCCCCGGTTAAAAGGCCACTGCGCCCTGCACCCAAAGGGTGGGTCGCTTCGCAGCCGATGCCGGTACCGAGGTCGGAAGCCCACCATCGGTGCGCCAGGCCAGCGAGGACCGCAACTGGACGCCAGCCAGACTGGCATTCAGCCCCACACCAACACCCGCCAGGTTGCGACTATTGGATGCCGGCGGCCCAAAGGGATTCCGGTTGATCGTGACCTTACCCGCGTCATAGAACACCGTGGCCTGAAGGCTGGTTGTGAGGCTGTGCCGCAACTCCACCGTTGCCCGGTAACCCTCATCACCGGTACCTTCACTTTGGGGATAGGCCCGCACGCCATTGACGCCGCCGAGCGAAAACTTTTCGGATGAATCCAGGTTCTTGCTGGCCTGCTGGCCCGTGAGCGAGATCGACAGCTGGCTGGTATTGGACAGGCGCTGCAAGCGGCTGACGTTGTAAGACACCCGGGTGTAGCCGCCGCTGGAGCGGGCCGATGCCGCATCAATGGCCAACGCGCTAGGCGAGTTAATGCTCAATTGGCCAAACGCCGCAGAAAGATCGAAGCTGTTGATGCCGCCGCCGCCCAGGGCGTCCTGCAGGTTGCCGGCCAGACCCAGGCTGGTGACCGTGACTTTCTTGCCGGTCGCGGTGGCTGTCGCATCGACGTAGTCCTTGAGCCGCTTGTCTTCCAGGGAGACGGTTCCACTCAGGTTTTTAAGCTGGCTGCGCACAAATGGATAAGCGGCAAACACGCTGGTGCTGCTGGCCGTGCCGTGGGCGTCAAGTGCCGCAAATTCTTTATCCAGCTTGTAATGGGTGTCAAAGTAGGCCGCGCCCACGCGTAAACCATCCGAGCCGACGGGCATCTGGTAGGCGAGCCGGCCGAAACTCAGGTTCTCACCACTGGTCAATGCGGTGAAGCTGAGCTGGTCGCCGATCTTCAGCGGACTGGCCAGGTTGAAGTTGCCCGACAGCCGGTACTCACCGGTATAGCGGCTGCCATAGTTGTCAAGCGCCACGCTGCCGGAGTAGGCACTCGCGGGGGTAACCTCAATCAGCAGTTCGGAGGTGCCGACGCTGGCACCGGGCTGCAATGTCGCGCGTGAGTTGCCCACCCCGGGAGTGTCTTGCACCAACAGCAGACTGCGGTCTATTTGCTCGGACCTGACGACGTCGCCATCCTTGATCCGGTCAAAGTAGGCGTTGGCGCGATCGTCTGACAGGCGCGACTGGTTCTTGACGCTGTGAGTCGACACCCGGCCTTCGATGACGCTGATGGTCACGGCGCCACTGGTGATGTCCTGGGCTGGCAGGTAGGCCCTTGCCACCGCAAAACCACGGCTGCGGTAATAGGCGGTGATGCGGCGTGCTGCTGCATTGAGCTGGCTCAACGATTGTTCCTTGCCGACAAGGTCAGCCACCAGCGGCTGCAACTCACTGGCAGGCAGTTCCTGGTTGCCGGTGATGACTACCGACTTGACGAGCGCCTTAGCCTCGTCTTTTTGGCCAGCATCGGAGGCATCGTCAGGGCGCTGGATGGGTGCGGCCTGGGGCGCAGTGAATGTCGGGGCTTGCTGCAGATCGCGCAGCACCTGCCCGGCGTCGGGTACAGGCTGGATTTGAGGCTGGATTTGCGCCCATGCAACGGGACCAAAAGCGCAGAGCGCCAGGGTAATGGCCGACAGAGCCAGTGGGCAGTGACGTGAAGTACGTGAGGTGAATTTCATACGAGGTAGAAAACGGTAAATGGATAGGTCAAGGCAAAAGACCCCGAAAGGGTCAATTGCCTTGATCGAGAGCTTGGATCTGCCGTTTACTGGCAGGCCGAGACGTTGACACCTTGGGGCATCAGCACGCCGCAGTTCACGACATCAACCAGCGAATTGCCGCGTTGGCGTTCGGTTGTCTCGGGCGTTTGTGGTGCAGCTGGCCTGGCAGGAGCGGACTTGTGTTGCAGCACGCTTTCGTAAGCCGTCACCAGTTCTGCTGTACCGAGCGCAGCATTGCTTTGACCGACCAGATTCACAGCAAGCGAACCGTCGACATAGCTCGGCGCGTAGTTGCCGGAAGCAGACGACAACCCGCCAGGAGTGATCACGTAGCGGCCGGGGGCCACTGCGCCTTGCGAAGATCCGCTGTAGGCCGGGCTACCTGTTATGTCAGTCGCGGTGTCGCCGGCCACAAAGCCGTTTAAAGTCACACCATTGCCGCCACTGTAAGCTGCGCCATCGTAAAACTTGCTGTCGTTGTTGGCAGTCGCTGTCAGCGTTTTGGGCGTGATGCTTGCCGTCGTATTGGCCGTAGTGTTGAACGTGTAATTGCTTGCATCGGTGCCAGCGACATTGATGCCAGTCACGCTCACCGCCTTGGCAGCACCAGCGTTCTTATTGGCAAAATTGGCAGCGGTATCCGTAAGCGTCAGCGCATCGCCAGCAACGCGGTTGTCGGCCAGGGTCACCGCGGCAGTTGTATTGCCGTCATAAACTTTATTCGCGACGGTGGCTAACACCGTCAGGGCGCGCTGGGTGATGTCGGCCGAGGCACTGGCCGTAGTGTTAACGGTGTAGTTGCCAGCATCGGTGCTGCTCAGTGCGATGCCAGTAACGTTCACTGCTTTACCCGCTGCCACGTTCTTATCGAGGAAGCTGGCGCTAGATCCAATGCTCAGGATATCGCCCGCGATGCGGTTGTCCGCGAGCGTGACGACTGCGGTCGTATTGCCGTCATAGATCTTGTTGATACCAGTGGCCGTAACTGTCAGTGCGCGCTGCGTGATGTCTGCTGTTTGCATGCCACCAGTAAAGCTGTAGTTGCTGGCCAGCCCGGTTCCATTACCCAAGGCGAGAGTGCCCAGTGTTAGCTGTCTGGCAGCGCCAACATTCTTGTCAGCCACCGCCCCCTCGCCGCTGAGAACCAGGGTTTCACTACCGACCAGTGTGCCAATCGACAGTGATGCTGCGCTCACATTCGCGGTGCCGTCGTAGGTGCGGGTGCCGGTCAGGTTGACGGCGAAGGGGTTGATGGTCAATGAGCCATTGGTATTGCCCGTGGAAGCCAGTTGATACGATGTATTTAGCAGCGAGATGGAAATATCGGAATACGTCCCGGCATTCCTGAAGCTGGTTACCGTATTGCCACCATAGGTGAAGTTGTAGTCCGTACCTGCGACCAAGGTGTTGGTGGTCCCGCCAAAAGTTATTGGGAACAGAGTGCTCAGCAATTGATCAATACCACTGTAGGTGAGCGACGTGATGGTCGGGAAAAGGTATGTGATCGTGGTAAATGGAGACACTTGCCATATCAGCTGCGGATACCCGCCATTTTGGCCGGCGGCGATCTTCCAGCTATTGGTGAAGTCGAAACCGCTGTAGCTGGATTGCGTCAATGCCTGAGCGGTCGTAAGTCCCGTTGCGCCACCGCTGCTCCCGTTGCCCGTCGCAACCGACTGCCCCGAAGTCTGGGTATCCCAATAACTGCTGGAAATGCTCCCGTAGTTGGTCCCGGCAAGTCCACCTTGGTAGTAAGTACCAGATACACGCCCCTTGGCATACGTCGCATTGATGCTGCCGCTGCTGTAACCCACAAGTCCGCCTGCGGAATAGTAAGCCGACACGTCTCCCGTGGCGTAGGCGTTGCTGATGCTGCCATTGTAGTTAACGCCTACCAGCCCACCGGCATAATCCTGACCAGTTACGCTGCCTGCGCCATACGAGGTATTAACGACACCCTGATTCCAACCTGCCAGCCCACCGGTGTAATCGTAACCAGATACGGTGCCTGCGCCGGATGAATTGCTGATGGTGCCTCCGTTGTAGCCCACTAATCCACCGGTGTAATACTGACCAGACACGGTGCCCGTGGCGGATGAGTTGCTGATGGTGCCGTTGTTGTAGCCCACGAGTGCCCCTACAAATTGGGACCCGCTGACACTTCCCCCAACCATTCCGGCGTTTTTAATGACCGAACCGACCCCAGCACTGCCAAACAGCCCGACGTAAGTGGTGGAAGGCCTGTTGATCGTCAGGTTATTGATGGTGCGGCCCAAGCCGTCAAAGTTGCCGGTGAATTGCGCACCGTTTCCAATAGGAACAAAGCCCTCACCGGCGTTCCAGCCGCTGCTTGATGACGCCTCAACGTTCTTACCCACCGCGTAGCTGCCCGCGAGGTTTGTGTTTATTGCCTGCAGGCCTCGTACTCCACCTATTTCAGAGCCCACGTCATTTACCAACATCCAGGCGGTAGACGCGCCGCTGACCTGGGCCGAATAATCCGTCGGTGCAGCGTAGGTTGTTGGGTTGTAATAAATGTCTGTTCGGCCTGTGCCCGAGGTGGTAACGCTGCCTACGCCCCCAAAAACCACGGTACTGCAATTTACGCTGGTGGAAAGGCAAGTGCCATTGGCATCTGCGCGTATAAATGTTGTACCGCCTTGACCCACACTTGTTGCGACGCCTTGAATGGCTCGGACGTCAATGGCGCCATTGATCGTAACCCCGCCACCTTTTGCAATAAGAGAGACGGTGCCGCCATTGCCCACAGTGGTCGTTCCGCTATTGTTCGCGGGTCCATTCGCACGGGCAGTAATTGCATTAACCGTAATAGAACCACTGGCGGAGATGGTGACATTTCCAGCATTTCCAACTGCACCGCCGGCATCGTTTTGCGAGGTGGACGTGTTGATGGCGCCAATGCTGACATCGCCTCCGTTTGCCGTCATTGCAACGTTACCGCCGCGGCTGCCCGTACCGCCGGCCTGGTATTTATAGACGTTGGTAGAGATACCGCTGGATGCACCCGAAATCCGGCCCCCTGCGGTAAGTGTGACATCGCCACCGCGACCCGTGGTGGTGCCACCGCCGTCTGTGCCAACCGAAGCATCGATTGCCGTGCCAGCGACGCCAAGTACGATGTCACGTCCCGCATTGATCGCAACATCACCGGCATTCCCGGGGTTGGTGCCGCTGATGTACACACTGCTTTTTATCGTTGCGTTAACGTTGACATCTCGGACTGCGTTGAGTGTCAGGCTATTGGAACTGTTCCACGTCACGGCATCGTTGACGAAAATATCGCCATTGCCTGCGCCAGTTGCCAGTGTCTGAATAATCACATTGCCGCTGCCGAGGCTGGCTTCCAATGTGCCGTTGGACATGTAGCTGCTACCGTTACCCGGATCCGTCGCGGCAATGGTGTAGTCAGTGGGATCAATCAGCCAAGTGCCCGCCTTGCCTTGAGGCGCAGCGGTGGTAACCGCCGTCCCCTCCGCCACCTTCACATGCGTCGCGCTGGTCTCGATGAAACCGCCATCGCCACCGTTGGGCGCCGAAGCATCCAGCTTACCCGCCACATTGACCTGCCCGCTGGCCATGTCGCCCATCAGCAGGATACGGCCGCTCTGGTTTTGCAGTGTTTTCGCCTCGATCACGCCGGTGTTGTTGACGACTGCCATGCTCAATGCATCCGCGGCCTTGGCCGACATCAGCACCTGGCCGCCGTTAGCCTGTATCAGCTGCTGGTTGTCTGCGAGGGCATTGAGGGCGCCCTGGTCAATGCTGTAACCCAGCAGGCTGCCATTGTTCAGGTTCAGCGTGACCTTGTTGCCGGCGGCCAGCAATGCCGTACCCAGCGTGGCGCTGATGACGCCTTCGTTTCGCACTTGAGGGGCCAGCAGGGCAATGTAGCCGCCATCTGCGGCAGTCAAAGTACCGCGGTTGATGACGGTACCCGTGCTGTTGACTTCTTTGGTGAACACATTCTTGCCGGCCATGAAGTCGGCATTGCTCATGCTCAGGGTCGAGGCGACCAGACCGCCGACGTTGACCTGCGAGCCTGCGCCAAACAGCACGCCGTTGGGGTTCAGGATAAAGACCTGGCCGTTGGCACTCAGGCTGCCCAGCAACTCGCTCGGGCTGCTGCCGAGGACGCGGTTCAGCGCAATCGCCTGGGCGTTGGGCTGTGCAAAGACAACGGACTCGCCCGCTGCCGTGGAGAAGGTATTCCAGTCAATAGCCAAGCGCTGGCTGGCCTGGTTGATGGTAGTGGTGGTACCGCTCTGGACGATGGCGCCAGTGCCAGCTGACACGATTCCACCAGCAGGACCCGCATGGACCTGTGTTGTGAACAGCGCCAGCGCGGCAAACATGCCAAGTGCGGCGCGGCAGGCTGACTTAAGTGTGAATCCACTGGAAGCGATGCCGGTTGTTACGCTGCTGCGCCCCGGACCGGCTTTACCGCGCCCCCTGGATTTCTCGGCCACGGCTACCCAGATGCTCAGTGCCGAATTCCAGACTAAACGATAGATGCGGTTCATGCTGCCGTGGCTTTTCATAATGTAAGAATTTTTTTGGTTGGTTTAAAGGGGCCGGAACGGGGCGACCGCTCCGCATCACACATTGTTACATGAATTAATATTTATACACATAAAGTTACGAAAGTTGCAATACCAAACAGCAACTTCATCATGTTCCAAGCTGTGGCAGACACGTGTGGTCACGCGTATGGCTGAACTGATTGATAGCCACATTCGCTATTTTTTTAATAGCTACAACAATTGGTAAATTGTTGATTTCCAGACAATTTGATCTGAAGAGAAGCGACAACCTCCGGAGGGGCTGGAACGGCAGGCGAGGGTGGAATGCGTATTCGCTCTTCAGAGAATTCCACTTCAAGTAACCGGTAGCACGCTACTGATTTAGAGGAATTCCACAGATAAATTACAAATTGTCATACTTTGTAGCCAGCATCGAACCCGGCAGGAGCGCTGCAAGGGCAAGTTGAATGGAAACCACTGGCGAAGATGTGAGACGGGAGTAACAAAATAACCACGGGAATCCGGAGAGGGATTGCGTGGCCGACCGGCATCAGAGCCCGAAAGAGAACCTCTCGGAGAGCATTTCATGCTTCATCCAGGTCAGCCCTCGGCGGGACCAATTCATCTGCAAGACCGACGCTCCAGGCCTCTTTTGGGCCCCTAAAGCGCGTCCACGGCTAAGAGGTTAAGCCAGGTTAAGCGATGTTAATCGAGGTTGAGCGATGTTAAGCGAGGTCAAGCTGTCGTTATCAGCGACTGCAAAACGCCCGGCTCAAAGTGCTGCTCAATGTAATCGGCGAGGCCGTCAAATACGGCATCCAGCGTGGGTACCGTGGCGCCAAAGAGCGCCTGCAGCACGGCTGGATCTTCAAACATGCCATGCAAATACAGGCCCAGCACATTGCCGCGAGTGTTTTGCCAAGCCAGGCCTTCGGCCATCACGCCATGTGCAACGTCCCTCGCAGCCGCCATGGCCGTGTGGGGCGCCGTTTGGCCGTGATGAATTTCGTAGCCCTGCAGGCCCACGCCTGACAGGGCGGCCCAGGCTCCGGCCAGCTCGCCAAACCGGGCATGCCTGCGCTGCACGGTTTTGCCTTCTTCAAACACGGTGACCACCGGCAACAGACCCAGCCCCGGCGCATTGCCGTCGATACCATGCGGGTCGATCAGCGCCTCGCCGAGCATCTGCAGGCCGCCGCAAATGCCCAGCACCGCGCCGCCCTGCCCTGCATGGGCGGCCACCGCGCGGTCCAGCCCCTGCGCACGCAGCCATGCCAGGTCACCGCTGGTGTGCTTGGAGCCGGGCAGGATGATCCAGTCAACGCCGGCCAGCTCGCCTGGGCTGCGCACCCACTTCAGGTGCACGCCCGGCACATTTTTGAGTGGCTGAAATTCATCAAGATTGCTGATACGCGGGTAGGCGATGACGGCGATGGTGGTGGTCACGGCCCCTGCCGCCCGGCTACGGTCGTCAAACACACCGTCTTCTTCGGGCAGGCCATGCTGCCACCACATCGGCAATGTCGCCACGGTGGGCACGCCGGTCATCTCCTGCAGCATTTGCGGTCCGGGCGCCAGCAGGCTGGCGTCGCCGCGAAACTTGTTGAGCACAAAGCCCTTGATCAGCCGGCGTTCCGCCTCATCGAGCATGGCCCAGGTGCCATACAGGTGGGCAAAGGCGCCGCCGCGGTCGATGTCGGTGACCAGCAGGCAGGCCGCCCCGGTGTGCTGCGCCACGCGCATGTTGACGATGTCGCTGGATTTGAGGTTGATCTCAGCCGGCGAGCCCGCGCCTTCAATCACCACCACGTCGTTCTCGGCCAGCAGTTCGTCCAGCGCCCGGGCGATGACTGGCCACACCGAAGCGCTGCGGCCGCGCCAGGGCATGCGCGAGAGCCCGGCATCGACCTGCCCCATCAGGATGACCTGGCTTTGCGTGTCTTTTTCGGGCTTGAGCAGCAGCGGGTTCATGCGCACCTCGGGCTCGGCGCGCGCCGCCAGCGCCTGGAAATACTGGGCACTGCCAATCTCGCCACCCGCGACAACGCGCGCATTGTTGCTCATGTTCTGCGCCTTGAAAGGCACAACCTTCAACCCCTGCCGCGCGTAGTAACGGCACAGTGCGGTAGTGAGCCAGCTTTTGCCGGCACCGCTGGTGGTGCCCAGAACCATGACGCTTCTGGCCAATGTGCCGCTCATGCTGACTTTCGTGTGATGTGTTGCCATGCA
Organism: Polaromonas sp. P4_F9; assembly: GCF_056401235.1. NCBI lineage: Bacteria > Pseudomonadati > Pseudomonadota > Betaproteobacteria > Burkholderiales > Comamonadaceae > Polaromonas > Polaromonas sp. P4_F9. The sequence continues at coordinate 25,257 of NZ_JBFUJT010000023.1, forward strand.
TTGTGCAATGCGTCCTGCGCAGCGGGCGACTGGACGCTGATGCGCACATGGCCGGGCAAGCCGAAGGAGGTCGTGTCGCGCAGCTTGATGCCCTGGATGCGCAATGCGGCCAGCACGTGCTGCAACGCGACGCCCACCGGCAATGCGGGCCGGGCGCAGAAAAAATTGGCATGGCTGGGCAGGCAGGTCCAGCCCAGGGATTCGCACATGGCAATTTGCCGTGCTTTCCACTCGCGCAGGGTCTTCAGGCTGTCCACCAGCCAGTCTTGCACGTCAGGACGCAGCCAGGCATGCAGCATGGCCACGCCGTGCGCCCCCACCGGCCATGAAGGACACAGCTGCTCCAGCGCAAGCACCTCCTCCTCCGCATCGACGGGTGCGATGGCGTACGCGGCACGCACGCCCGTCAAACCCAGCGCCTTGTTCGGTGTCCAGAGTTGCCAAAGTTTTTGCAGTTGCGCATCGGTGAGTGCCAGCGCGCCACTCAGTCGCAAGGGTTCGTAGGCCCGGTCGAGCACACTGATGGCCGGTACGCCGGCTTCCTTGACCAGAGCATCCAGACCCGCATGCGCCGCTCCCAGCGGGCTGGATGGGTCGCAACTCCAGCGCAGCTGTGCGTCGGCAACCTGGCTCGCCACGGTCAAGCGATGTGCCAGTGCTGCTTGCGCATAGTCGCCATAGCTGTGCGGCGGCAGCCAGACCGAACGCCCGCCCTCCTTCGCCACCAGCGCCACCAATGCGGTGACGCGGAAAATAAATTCGCTGGCGCTGCCGGCCAGCAATACACGCCGCACCTCCACACCGTGAAACCCGGCCAGTTGCTGGCGCAGGGCGGTGTAGCTGGCGTCGGGGTATACCGTGGCGTCGGCCTGGCTGACGGCGGCTTGCGCCAGAGGGCACGGCCCGCAGGCATTGCTGTTGGTGGAGAAGTCATGAAGCGGCACGCCATACGGGTCGGGGCCACCGTGAATTCGCAGGCATTGCGGTTGCTGCGTGCTCATCATGAAAAATGCGTGAAAGCCATGAATATGCTAGCTGTCAGCGCACATAAAACAATGGCTAAAACCACTTTGGATGCGTGTTTTTGCGCAGAAGCGGTATCTGGGGCCTGTGGCGGCTTGCCCTCAGGGTTAAGCGTGTAAACACCGGGTTTTCGCAAGCTGACGCCGAGCGCCAGGGCCATGGCCGCCATCGGCCAACCGCTGTTGGGCGATGGCGTTTTACGGGCTTCGCTTCGTAAAGTCTGCAAGTGTTTAAAGGACAGGCGACCCGCCACCAGGGCCAGCAGCAAAGCCGTCAGGCGCGCCGGCACCCATGACAACACATCGTCAGCCCGCGCCGCCCATTTGCCGGCCCACTCCCAGTTTTTCCCCTTGTAAACACCACGGTAGCCCCACATCGCGTCGGCGGTGTTGGCAAAGCGGTAAATGGCGGCGCCGGGCAAGCCGAACAGCACAAACCAGAAGATGGGCGCCACCACGGAGTCGTTGAGGTTTTCGGCCAGCGATTCAATGGCGCTTTCACGCACTTCGCTTTCATTGAGCAGCACGGTGTTGCGGCTGACCAGCCACGACAACCGTTCGCGTCCTGCTTCCAGCGATTGCTGCAGCGCCGCTTCAACCGCATCGACTTCGCTGCGCAGCATGCGCCAGGCCAGCATGGGCTTGAGCAGCACGGCCATGAACACCGCAGCAATGACCGGATGCAGGCTAAAAACCATCTGCCGCTGGGCAAACCAGGCCAGGCCACCCACCAAAACCGCACCAGCCAGCCACGCCAAAGCCCCCGAGCCGAACGCCAGCGAGGGCTGCAAACCGGGCAAAAGCTTGCCACACCACGACAGGTACTTGCCCATGCCCACCACCGGATGCACCCAGGAGGGAGGTTCGCCGAATACGCCATCCATGAGCAAAGCGAGCAACAATGCTGCCGCCATGAGCAGCGCGCCATCACTCATGGGCTGAGGCATGAGGTAGGGCCGGCTTGGCCCAGTAGTCTTCAAAAACCATGTCGGCCAGCGGCACACGGTGCGCCCAGTTTTCAGCCTGCAGCATGGGCTGGTCGTAAAACGCCTGGACCGGACCCAGGCACAGCACGGCAATGGGTTTGCTGCCCTCGGGCATTTGCAGCAGTTGCGCCAGTTGCTGCGGGGAGAACATCGACACCCAGCCCATGCCCAGCCCTTCCGACCGCGCGGCCAGCCAGAGGTTTTGAATGGCACAGGCGGCGGAGGCCAGGTCCATTTCAGGCAGGGTACGGCGGCCAAAGACATGCTGCTCGCGCCCCGGCGGCAGCGCCACCACCAGCACTTCGGCGGCATCGAGCACGCCCTGCACCTTGAGCTTCATGAACTCGTCTTCGCGCTCGGCCAGCGCCCGGGCCGTCAGGATGCGCTCTTCCTCGATCAGCGCATGCACAGCGGCGCGCAGCGGCTGGCGGCGCACGCGGATAAAGCGCCAGGGTTGCATGAAGCCGACGCTGGGTGCATGGTGGGCGGCAGCCAGCAGGCGCTGCAACACCTCATCGGCCACGACCCCGCCGCTGAAATGGCGCATGTCACGCCGCTCATAAATGGCGCGGTACACCGCCTGCTGCTCGGGCAGGCTAAAGGCGTGGGGGACTGATGGAACACTCATTGGGACAACCTTATTCTGTTTCTAATTCGGTGCGAGATTAGGCGCACCGCCGCAGACAGTGCTTTGGTACGGCAAGGCGGGGCAACGACATATCGCATTGAGACATATCGCATTGAAGTAGAGACAGAATCAATCTTCGATACCGCGCTGGGCCGGTATGCCGGCGTTGAACGCGTGCTTGACCTTGGTCATCTCGGTCACGGTGTCGGCCAGCTCGATGATTTCGGGCGGGCAGCGCCGGCCGGTGATGACCACGTGCACGTCCTTCGGGCGATCGCGCAGCGTCTGCAGCACGTCGTCGAGCGGCATCCAGCCGTAAATCAGCGGGTAGGTGATTTCGTCCAGCACCACCATGAAGTACTCACCGCCCAGGATAGCTGCCTTGGCTTTTTCCCAGCCATCGCGTGCCAGTTGCGCGGAATGTTCCAGGTCCTGGCTTTTCCAGCTGAAGCCGTCGCCCAGTCCTTCGATCGGAATGCCCAGTTGCTCGAACATGCGGTGCTCGCCAAAGCGGGCACTGGGCACTTTCATGAACTGGAAAATCTTGACGGCCTTGCCACGCACATGGTGGCGCCCGTGCGCGCGCAGGGCCAGGCCAAAGGCAGCGGTGCTTTTACCTTTGCCATCGCCGGTATTGACGATGATGAGGCCGCGGCGCTCACCCTCGGGTTTGTCATAGGGCTTGTCGGACGGTGGGGTTTCAATCTGCATGGCAATCACCTAAGGGTTGAAATGGGGGCTGAGTTGCACGGTCTCACCAATGATGAGCAAGCCGGGCTGGGGGCCATACGCCGGCGCGCGTGCCACCAGGTCGCGCAGCCCGGTAGCGATGACGGTCTGCGTGGCGCGGGCACCGTCGCGCACGATGGCGGCCGGGGTATCGGGTGCCAGGCCATGCGCGATGAGCTGATGGGCAATCTGCGCCAGGCGCTGCACGCCCATGTAAAAAACACGGGTCTGGCCCGGGCGCGCCAAGGCCTGCCAGTCGTGCGTGGCCTCGTCGTCTGCCAGGTGGCCGGGCAGAAAAACACAGCTGCCCGCCAGGTCGCGGTGCGTCAGCGGAATACCCGCCGCCGCCGAGCAGCCGCTGGCTGCGGTCACCCCCGGCACCACTTCAAAGGCAATCGCCGCCGCCTGCAGGGCCTGCACCTCTTCGCCCCCGCGCCCAAACACATAGGGATCACCGCCCTTGAGGCGCACCACCCGTTTGCCCAGGCGCGCATGCGCCACCAGCAAGTCATGGATGCCCTCTTGCGGCACGGCGTGATTGCCCAGGGCCTTGCCCACATACACGCGCTGGGCCGCCTGGGGGATCAAAGCCAGTACCTCCGGCGCGATCAGGCGGTCGTGCACCACCACCTCGGCCCGCTGAAGCCGGTCGAATGCCCGCAGCGTCATCAAATCGACCGGGCCCGGGCCTGCACCCACGATGGACACGAATCCGCGGCTGGTTTGCTCCTGTGCCTCAAACGTCATGGCAGTCCCCCGGTCCCTGGTGAAACACCAGATCAGCCACAGGCTGTCCGCCCACCAGATGCTGGTCAATGATGCGGTCCATATTGGCGGGCGTGACGTTGTAGTACCAGGTGCCGTCAGGCTGCACGCACATGACCGGCCCGCCCTTGCAGGCGGCAAAACAGCTCACCCGGCTGCGCTTGACGCGCATCTCGCCGTCGTGCAGCCCGGCCGCCTTGAACTTGTCGCCCAGGCTGTCGAACAGCTCCTGCGACGCACCATCCTGCGTGCAGCGTGGGCCGGTGCAGATCAGCAAATGGCGTTTGTAAGCGCCAATCCTGGGTTTGACCACTGCTTCTTCGCTCATGCTTCAGATTCCTCGGTGCTGGCAGTTTCTTCCTTGACGGCCTCGTCTTCAATCGGCGCGGTCAGCACGGCCTCGATGTAGTCCGCAGGCAGTTTGTGACGCAGCGCCAGCGCGGCAACACTCTCGCCGTCAGCGTGGTCAATGCGCAGGTTTTCCATCCAGCCCAGCAGGCCGGTGGACAGCGAACGGCCGGGCCTTTCGCCCTCGCGTGTGCTGCCATCGCCATGCAGCTCGTACTTGTTGGCATAGCCGCGCGGCGTAACCATCAGGCCATGCTGCACAAAGGTGTGGCTGTTGCCAATCAGCACCGTGGTGAGCATGCCGATATCGCAGTCGCTCATCTTGTCCAGTGTGGTTAACTCGATGCGCTCGCGCCTGCGGTAAGCCGACTTGACCACCGCCACCGGCGTGTCGGGCCTGCGGTGCCGCAAGAACAGCTGCTGTGCCTGCACGATTTGCTGGGTACGGCGGCCGCTCTTGGGGTTGTACAGCGCCACCACAAAATCCGATGCCGCTACCGCATCCAGCCGGCGTGCAATCACCGGCCAGGGCGTGAGCAGGTCAGACAGGGAGATCGAGCAAAAGTCATGTGTCAGGGGCGCGCCCACCAGCGCCGCACAGGCGTTGATGGCCGAGGCCCCCGGCACGACTTCCACCTGCACGTCGGACTCGGGCGTCCAGCCGGCCTGGAACAGCACCTCATAGGTGGGCCCGGCCATGCCATACACCCCAGCGTCGCCACTGGAGATGAGCGCAACCTTCTTGCCTTCGCGGGCACTGGCCAGCGCGTGCACCGCGCGGTCCAGCTCTTCAGTCATGCCTTTGCGCACGACCTCCTTGCCTTCCAGCAAATCGGCCACCAGCTTGATGTAGGTGACGTAGCCCACCACCACATCGGCCTCGGCAATAGCGGAACGGGCGCGCTGCGTCATATGGTCATGGCTGCCGGGACCAATGCCCACCAGCATGATTTTTCCTTTGGGGCCGGTCATGGGTTCACCGCCGTGCCAGCCGATGCAACTGGCTTCGAGCATTCAAAAGTTGCTTCCAGCACAGGCCGCAGCCAGCGCTGAAACGCCGCACCGCATATCAGCCCCATGCAGGCCCAGAACGACAGCGATACCCAAGTGGTGGCCCAGATGAACTGCGTGCCAAGTTCGCGCAAAGCAAGCTGCGCTGCGCCGCTAAAGCCAGCCAACGGGTCGGCGCTAATGTGCGGTGCACCCACCACAAAAGGCAAAGCCAGCCACGCCGCTGCGGCAGCCCAGCGCAAGGGATGACGCAGGCCCGCCAGCGAGGCACAGGCCAGTGCTGCGCTGCCCGCAGCCAACACCCACCAGCCCTGGCGCGAGCCCAGACGGGCCGCATCCATGCCGGGAATCTCGGCGTGCAGGCCCAGTGATGGCCAGAAGTGAAAGCTGAGCCAACCCGCCGCAGCCACCAGCAAAGCCAGCGGCAGCGAACGCACGGCCGTGCCGCGCCACAGGCAGACGCCCATCACGGCAAACACCAGCAGCGCCATGCTGAAGGCGTGCAGGACGTTGGCCACCCAGGTCCAGAAAATGCGCTCGGCACCATCAGCCGGCGCCCATTCCTCGGCGCTGCCATGGTCGTGCGCGTGTTCAGCTGCCACGCCTTCGGCGTGGACGTGCGCAGCGGGCGCGGGCGGCTCTGCGGGTGCCTCTACCTTTTGCCCCTCATACACCTCGGCCGCCAGAATAATCGGCACGGCCTGCCACTGCTGCACGCCGGACTGCACACTGCCCACCAGCAAGGCTGCAGCCAGGGCGGCCCAAATCAATCGTTGAAACAACATGAAAAGCTCCAGGGCTCAGTGGCAGGGTTTGACAGTGACGTGGCGCACGTCGTGGGCGGCGTTGTGGGCCAGCGGGCTTTCAGCAAAAGCCACGCCGTACAGCACCACCAGGCCCAAAGCGGCACCGGCGGCCAATTGCAGCAGCAGGCTGCGGGTTGCGCTACCGCTCGCAACCAGGGAGATGGAAGATGCAGAAGATGCGTTCATGGGTTGCTCCATTTCAGGGTTGAGAAACTAAAAAAATAAAAACAAAAAAAGTCACAGAGGGAAACCGTCACAGCGGGCAATGGAAACCGTGGCGTTACGTCCATCGGCGCCACGGTGTTTCAATTTTTCGACCAGCAAGGCGGTCATGGGCAGGGCTTCTGAACGCCCCAGCACCCCAGCGCCTGCCAGCAAGGCAGCAGCCTCACTGACCGAAGGCGTACCGGTGTACTGACGCACCGTCTCCGACGGATTGGGCACCGGTACCGCCGCCAGTTGCTCGGGGGTGTAGAAGGTGATGGGCCAGCCATGCGCTGCAGCCAGCGCCAACAGGCCCGCTTCGTCGGCCTTGAGCGTGATGCTGGCGGCAGCTTTCACCTGCGCGTTGGTGGCGCCTATGCGCGCCAGTGCCGTCTCCACGGCAAAGGCAATCACATCCGCCGGGGTACCGCGGTCACACCCAAGACCCAAAGCGATGGCGTACGGCAGGGGTATGGCGTCTTTGTTTGTCATGCCTCCTCCGGCTTGCGCATCACGATGCGCATGACAAACAGCGCCCCCAAACTCGCCGTCACAATGCCTACCGGCAACTCCTGTGGCGCCAGTACGGTACGGCTAACGAGGTCACTGCCCAGAAGCAGCACGGCTCCGGTGAGCATGCCCATGCCGAGTAGTCTTTGATGCAACGCGCCGACCCGGGCGCGTGCCAGGTGCGGCACCATCAGGCCGACAAATCCGATGACACCGGATACCGACACAAAGCACGCCGTAGCCAGGGCGCACACCACGAAGGTTTGTGCGCGCAGGCGCTCGGGCTCCACACCCAGGCTATGCGCAGTGTGATCGCCGGCCAGCATGGCATCCAGCGCGCGCGTTTTGAAAATGGCAAACCCTCCCACGGTGACCACACCGAGCAAGGGTAGAAACAGGTTGTCCCAGCGCGCGCCGCCCAGCCCTCCCATGGTCCAGAACAGCACTGACTGTGCTGCTCGCTGATCGCCCAGGAACGTGAGGTAGTAGGTCAAGGCGGTGAACAAAAATGACACCGAAAGCCCCGCAAGAATCAACCGGTCGGAGGAGTGGTTTGCGTACCCGCGCAACAGCAGCAGCACAGCAGCCACCGATGCCAGGCCGCCGGCCAGTGCCGCCAGTGGTAGCGACCACAGACCGAACGCCTCCCCTGTGAAGGTAATGGCTGCAACGGCGCCAGCGGCCGAACCGGAAGACAGACCGAACAGATAGGGGTCTGACAACTCGTTGCGGGTTACCGTCTGCAACAGTGTTCCCACCACAGCCAGTCCTGCGCCGACCAGCATCGCAAGAATGACTCTGGGCAGGCGCAGCTCTACGACGATGCGGTCCTCCATGCCGTAAAGCGCTTGTGGCGCACCGGACACCAGGAGCGACAGACTCTGCACCAATCGCTCCAGGCTCACAGGCACGGCACCGGCTTTCACCGACACCACGCACAAGACCAACAGCACGCCCCAAAGCACCGCAGCGGTCAGCCCGAAGGAACGGGGCAAAGTGATCAAAGCTTGAGCGCCTTTGCCATTTTCTCGATGGCCGTGATGTTGGCGGGCCCGGGGGTTAACTCTTCATAGCGCAGCGCGACGAAGCGCTTGTTTTTCACGGCGTCGGTGTGCTGCATCAGCGGATGGGCCTGCAAAAACTTCAACAGCTTTTCTGCGCCACCATCATTGGCGTAGTCAAGAAGGACCAGGAACTCCGGATTGCGCGCGGCCACGGCTTCCCAGGACACGGTACCCCAGCTCGTATCCAGGTCTTCCATGACGTTGCGCCCACCCACGGTTTCCATCATGGCGGTAGGAATGGCGAAGCGCCCGGCGGTGAAGGGTTTGTCTTCCCCGGAGTCAAACAGGAACATGCGAACCGGCTCTTTGCCCGCCGGCTTGGGCAAGGCAGCCAATTGCTTTTTCCAGTCAGCCACCTGAGCGGTGGCTTGTGCCTGTTTGCCAAAAATGGTGCCGAGCTTGATGAAGTCGGTGTAGAGCAGGTCCATGGAAGCGYGTGGGCGCGTTTTGTCAATGTGCACGCAGCTCTCGCTAAGCACCAGCGTGGGGATGTTGTACCTCTTCAGCGTTGCAGGCGTTACGTCGCCGCCCACCTTCATCCCGTAGTTCCAGCCGGCAAAGAAGAAGTCCGGCTTGACTGACAGCACGTTTTCCAGGGTCGGCTGCTTGGGGGCCACCTCGGGAATGCTGCCCAGTGCCTTCTTGAACTCCGGGGTCGGCTTGTACCAGCCGGTGATACCGGACACCGCGGCCATCTGGCTCTGGAGCTTGAGCGCCAGCGCCATATCCGCCATGTTGAGGTCATGGATCATTGCGGCCTTGGGCGATGCATTGAACACCAGCTTTTCCCCGCAGCTGTCCACCGTCACCGGGAATGTTTGCGCCTGCGCCATGCAGCCAAGGCCCAAGCCCAGCAAGATGGCGCTTGCTGCGCGGTGAAGCGCAGGCTGCACTGGGCCTTGTTTAAAGGGCATCACAGAATTCAGCACGGGGAGATCCTTCCAGGGGTAGTTTTTCTAAGGGTAGTGTTTGAGAGGTGGGGGGAATGCGCTTTGTAGGCGCAAGCCGGGGTGACTCAAAAACCGCCACGGGCGACACCCGCCCCGGAACAGGGACGTAATGCACGTCCATGGCAAACGTACGGCTGACATGTGACTGGCAAAGCGCGCGCGGAGGTACATCCAGGGCAACCACACGCCCTTGCTGCAGCATCAACACGCGGTCCGCGAACCGGTGCACCAGACTCAGCTCGTGCAAGGCAGCAATCACGGTGACACCGATGTCTGCCACCATGTCCAGAATGTCGGCACGCGCGCGCAGGTCAAGGTGGTTGGTCGGCTCATCCAGCAGCAACACCTTGGGCTGCTGTGTCAGCGCGCGTGCGATACATGCCCGTTGCTGCTCTCCCCCGGACAGCGCACCGACGCGCCGGTGGCGAAGAGTCCACAGACCGCAACGCTCCAGCGCGTGTTGCACCTGTGATGCGTTCTCTTCACGTTTGGCCGAGGCAAATGGTGTGCGTCCCAGCGCAACGTACTCGCTCACCGAAAGTAGTGCGTGGATGTGTTCTTTTTGTTGAACGACCGCAATGTGTTGTGCACGCTGCGCGGCGGGTAGCTGCGACAAAACGGCCCCGCCCAACATGACACGCCCCGCTGGCGGGTTGATGCGGCCGGCCATGACATGCAAAAGGCTCGACTTGCCGGAGCCGTTGGGTCCGATCAATGCCAGGTGCTCGCCGAAGGGAACCTGCAGGTCCAGTGCATCCAGAACCATACGACCATCCCGCTGCAGTGACACGCCTTGCAGCTCCAGCACGGGAGCATCCCCCACGCCAGGAATCGTCATTGCGCGCCCTGCCCCAGCGGCGGACGGTACACCACCAGGCGCTCATGCAGTTCGGCCCAGCGGGTCTCTGTGACCTCCGCATCCGTAATCCACAGCACCGCTTTGAACCGCGCCAAATCCACATCCTCAAACCGCTCAAACTTGTGAATGCTTGCAGGCAGCGGCGTAGGCCGGGTCCACCAGTTCGGGCTGCCCGCCTCCTGCACCACGGCAATCGGCTCGCCGTTGACCACATGGGCCGACACGCGGGTGATGTTGATCTTGGGCGCCTCGACCTTCCAGCCCAGCTCGCGGCCCAGAATATCCACCGGAATGGTCTTGCCCACGTCGGAAGCAGTCGTCAGCACCGGGGTCGCCCCCAGCAGCGCCGCAACCTGCTCGGCCATGGCATTGGCGCCACCCACATGGCCCGAGAGCACAGGAATGACGAACTGCGCCGCGTCATCGACCACCAGCACGCCAGGGTCTTCGTCCTTGCTCTTCAAATGCGGGGCAATCAGACGCACCACCGCGCCCAGCGAGACGAAGAACACGACCTGGTCAAAGTCGGTGAACAGCGTGGCGATCTCGTCGCGAAAAGCCCCGCTGTAGGCGCGCACCGGGTTGGGCAGGCCGGCCATCAGCGGCGCGAACTTGTCGGCCACACACACACTGGCCTCGGGCAATTGGCGCGCCAGCTCCGCCGTTTGCTGGGCGCCATGTTTGGTGATGGCGACCAGCACGACGCGTAGGTCCGAAGGTGTGGCGGAGCTGGTTTGCGGCAAAGTGTTCGTGCTCATCCTTAAGTTTCCTCTTCAATTTCAGTGCTTGTTTTCTTGCGGCAGCCGCGCAGCATCTCGCCGCGTTCGCGATAAGGGTTTTTGACCAGCAGCAGCGACAGGTAGTTGACCTTGGTGCCCTTGAGTTCGGCCACGTCGTGCACGATGCGCTCCACCGGGGACCCAGCCTTCTCGATAAAGCGGCTGTGCGCCAGCAGACCCCGGCGCGCCAGCAAATCAATCAGGTCGTCGAGCAGCGGCTTGACCTTCATCAGCACCAACGTGTCGAAATCGTCCAGCATGCGCTCCACCGCTGCAATGCCGTAGGCGGCCGGCACGATGGCGATCGTGTCGTCCTGCTCCGACAGCGGCATGTGCAGCTGAGCGCACGCCGCGTTGAACGAGGTCACACCGGGCACGATGTCGATTCGTGCGTCCGCATCGAGCTCGCGCAACACGCGCGCCAGGTAACAAAAGCTGGCGTAGGTGGAGGCATCGCCTTCGACCAGAAACAGCACGTCCTGCCCGGTCGCCAACAAGTCGCGCACGGTCTCGGCCGCCTTGAGCCAATGGCGCGCCAGCTTTTCCACGTCGTGCGTCATCGGAAACAGCAGTGACTGGTGTTTCTCGGGCAAGACCAGGCCTGCGCGCAAAGCGATGTCCAGCGCATAGCTTTCCTTGCGCAGGCTGCGCACCGGGTAGGTCCAGACGGCATCGGCGCGCTCGAGCAAGGCCCAGGCGCGGCGGGTGATCAGGCCCGGGTCACCGGGGCCCAGCGATACGCCGAACAGGCGACCCTTTCCCCGTCCGCCCTGAGCCTGTCGAAGGGCTTCGACGGGCTCAGCCAGAACGGCGGAGGGTTGCGCCGCATGAAATTCAGTCATGGCCCTTCTCCTCACTGGCTGCTTTTTGCACGATCGCTTTTTGCGCACACACCAGCCACACCGGGTTCTCGGCCGCCATGCGGTTCATGTGCAAAATAGGTTTGCTGCGCGAGGCCTGGAGCTGCAGTACGTCCCAGCCAGCGCCCAGGGTTTTAAGCGTTTCGACCGCCGTTCCCAGGTTTTCAAGGGTCACAAAATTCATCACCAGCCAGCCACCCGGTTTCAGGCGTTTCAGGATCAGCGCAATCAGCTCGGCCAGTTCACCGCCCGAGCCGCCGATAAACACCGCGTCCGGGTCAGCCCAGGCCGCCAGGCCCTCGGGGGCTTTGCCGTGTACCAGGGTATGGTTGCTGATGCCCATGGCCTGACGGTTACGGCCCACGATGGCGCTGTCGTCGACGTTTTTCTCGATGGCATAGACATGGCCCTGGCGGCACAGCCGCGCCGCCTCCAGGCCGACCGAACCGGAGCCTGCACCGATGTCCCACACCACGCTGTCGGCACGCAGCTGCATGCGCGCCAGCGAGACGGCGCGCACCTCGTTTTTGGTGATCAAGCCCTTATCCGGGTGACGCTGCTCAAAGCTGGCATCAGGCAGGCCAAACAACACCTGAGGCGCACGCAATTTGCTGCGCCACAGCAGCACCACGTTGGGGTCGGCAAACGGCATTTGGGCGGCGGAATGAATGCTGATCCCGCTGACGATGCGTTCATCGCTCTGGCAAAGGCGCTCGGCCACCGCTATTTCAAAGTCATCGGCCAGGCCTTCCGTCACCAGCATGCGGGCGATGCGATCGGGCGTGTTGTCGGGGCTGGTCAGCACGGCCAGGCGGTCGTGCTGGCGGATGTCGCGCAGCAGCGCATACAGGCCGTGGCTGGGCTCGGCGCCTGCCACCCAGTCGCCCGCGTCGCGACTGTGCACGGAAGAAAATTTCATTTCCTGCCACGGCAGTCCCAGACGGGCGCAAGCCAGCTGCAGGGTAGAGACATTGGGCAGCACCTCAATCGCCTCAATGCACAGTCGCGAGGCCAGGTAAGCCGCAATGCCGTGGCACAGCGGATCGCCCGTGGCCAGCACCACCACGCGCTGCCCGATGGCCTGCGCGGCACGAATCCACTCGGGAACTTGCGACAAGGCTCCGGTCAGGTCGCGCTGCACCGCATCGGGGGAGATCTGCACGGCCAGCAACTGCAGCGTGCGTGCGCCGCCAATCACCAGCTGGGCAGATTGCAGATGCGCCAGCGCACTCTGGCTCAGGCTGTTGATGCCGTCGTCCAGCACGCCCAGGATGCGGCATTTTTCAATGGCTTCCACGGCTTCCGTGGTTTCCATGGCTTCGATAGTTTCGATCGGTTCAGAATTCAAGAGGCCTCCGCAATCTTGCGACCGTCAAAGTCGCAGACCAGCACTTTCAGTTCAAATTGATCGGGGTAGCGCGTGCGCAGGGTCTGTATGACCCGCTGCGCCAGCGCGGTGTGAAAGGCCTGCCCCAGGCCCAGCGCGTCCATGCGCTCGCCGGCGTAGCGGGCGGTTTCGTTGCCACGGATGGCATCGCACACATCGGGCGCTGCGCCCACGCTGGCAGCGAGTTCGGCCAGCAAACCTGTGTCCACCTCGGCCCGGCCCGCGTGGGTGATGGTTTCGCCTTGGGCAATCTTGGTGAGCTTGCCGACCATGCCGCCGATGACGACTTTCTTCAGGCCCGCCTTGACCGCCGCACCCATGGCGTAGCGCAGGAAGTCGCCCATCTGCACGAACGCGGGCTCGGGCAGTTCGGGCATTTCTTCCATGACAAACTTTTCGGTGCGCCCGCCGGTGGTGAGCACCACCACGCCGTGGCCCAGCGTGCCCGCTACCTGCACGCCCTGCACCACGCTGGCGCGGTAGGCAGCAGTGGAATACGGCTTCACGATGCCGGTGGTGCCCAGGATGGAGATACCGCCCAGAATGCCCAGCCGCGCGTTCAAGGTCTTCTTGGTCATCTCCTCGCCCTGCGGCACGGAAATGGTCACTTCCAGCCCCACTTCATCCAGCAGGCCCTGCCCCACGGCACGCACATTGGCCTCGATGTTGCGGCGCGGCACCGGGTTGATGGCCGGGCCACCCACCGCCAGACCCAGGCCCGGCATGGTGACCGTGCCCACGCCAAAACCACCGGCCAGCAACACCTGGCCCGGCAGATCATGACGCAGCCGCACATCGGCGGTGAGATGCGCTTTGTCGGTGCAATCCGGGTCATCGCCCGCGTCCTTGATGACCATGGCGTGGGCTGATGCGCCCCCACCCACGCCTCCACCCACGCCCTCAACGCGGCCATCCTGCACGGCGAAGGTCACCAGGTCGCCATTGGGCAGCAGGCACTCCACCGCATCGGGCACCTGACCGGTGACCAGGCCAATCACCGCCGCACGCGCCGCTGCAGCAGAACACGCACCGGTGGTGAAACCGGTGCGGGTGCCGCGGGGCGCGTCTTTTTTCATCATGCGGCGAGTTCCCTGGCCTCGGCCAGACCCAGGAGCGCATGGATGGCTGCCACCACCAGGGTAGAGCCGCCCTTGCGCCCACGGATCACGACCCAGGGCACCTCGGTTTCCAGGGCCATCAAGTCCTTGGATTCGGCGGCTGAAACAAAACCCACCGGCATGCCCACCACCAGCGCCGGGCGGGCGCCCTCTTCGTGAATCAGCCGCACGATCTCGATCAGCGCGGTGGGCGCATTGCCGATGCCGACGATGGCGCCGTCGATCAGGCCCAGCCGGTGTGCCTTGCGCATGGCCTGTACCGCACGGGTGGTGCCCTCGTCTTTGGCGGTCTCGATCACATCGGCATCGCTGATGAATTGGTGCGTGCGCATGCCGAAGTGCCCCAGGCGTGGCGCCGACAGACCGACGCAAATCATCTCGACATCGGCCACCACGCGGGTGGCGCGCGACACGATGGCGGCCAAACCCGCGTTAACCGCCGCGGGATGGAAATCGGTCAGGCCGTTGAAATCAAAATCCGCATTGGCGTGAATCATGCGACGCACAATGGGCCACTGGTCGAGGCTGTAGGCGTGCGGCCCCACTTCGCGGTCGATCACGGCAAACGAGTCGTGCTCGATGGCCCGGCCGGCCGCAGTGAGCTGCTCGGTGACAGTGTTGACGCTGCTCATGCCCGGACTGCGCTGGGAGCGTGCTGGTGATGTTCGTGATGCTCGTGATCGTGGGGATGATCGTGACCATGGTCATGGTGAGCGTCGTCATGGCGATGCCCTTGCCACTGCGCCGCTTCCGCGCTGACGGGCACCGCCGCCAGGCTCCCATTAAGCAGGCCCTGCACCCGCTCGGCCAGCAGCTCGGCCACCTCGGGCTCGAAACCAAAGTACGAACCCAGCGCGAAGCGCACACCAGGGTACTGCAGCCGCAAATGCGCCACCTGGCGCCCGATGCGCTGGATCAGCGTACCCGTGAACAGGTAGTACGGCAACACCACAATCTGGCGCAGACCGATGAGCGCCTGGCGCTGCACCACGCGTTCCAGCCGCGGGGTCGTGATACCCGTGAAAGCGAGGTCGACCAGTTCATGGCGACTCTCCTCCTGCAGCCAGCGCGCCATCTTGGCCATCTCGCCATTGGCCAGGCGGTCCGACGAGCCGCGCCCCAGCAACACGACACCGGTGCCACCGGGGTCGGGCATGTCCAGCGCCTGCATGCAATCGCGCAGCTGGCGCTGCAACACCGTCAGCAGCGGATCGCACACACCCAGGTGCGGTGCGTAGTCAAAGCGCACACCGGGAAAGCGCTGGCGGGCCTGCGCGATATGCGCCGGGATCTCCATCTTCACGTGGCCGGCCGCATTGAGGATCAGCGGCACCACGATCACCCGTTGCGCCTGTTGTGCAGCGCGCGCCAGTCCCTGGTCCACGCCGGTGTCGGCGAATTCGATGAAACACAGCTCGGTATGCCATTGCGGATGGGCCAGGCGCCAGCGCGCGGTAAAGGCCTCGATCTCGTCGTTACCGGCGGGCTCGCGCGAGCCGTGGCCCACCAGCAAAATGGTTGTCATGGTCATGGGGTCTCCTGGATGAGGTTTGAGACTGGGACGCTGGCGCGCCGGAAGCGATGCGTGAAACTGGCGTCATACAGCTTTGACTTGGCCAGGGTCGTCCACTGGCGCGCGCCCAGCGTCGGGCTGGCAATGATCATGGCCTGGCTGACAATTTTGGCCTCGCGGCACAGGCTCTGGATGGTGCTCACGGTGCCGCGAACGATCTTCTCCTCGCCGGGCCAGCTGGCCTTGTGCACCACCACGATGGGGGCATCCGGCGACCAGCCCGCCGCGGTCAACGCCGCGGTAACGCGGCCCATCAAGGTAATACTCAAGAAAATGCACAGCGTGCTGTGGTGCGCGGCCAGCACCTCCAGCGACTCGCCCTCGGGCATGGGCGTGCGGCCTTCCACTCGGGTAAAGATCACCGTTTGTGTCACCTCAGGCAGCGTCAGGCTTTCCACCGCAGCCGCAGCGGAGGCCATGGCGGACGACACACCGGGAACGACCTCGATGGCGATTCCAGCAGCGTCCAGCGGTTGCACCAACTCAATCAGCGCCCCATACAAACCGGGATCGCCGGTTTGCAGGCGCACCACGGTTTCGCAGCGCCCAGCCTGCTCAATCAGCCAGGCCGACATCTGCTCCAGCGTCATGTCCTTGCTGTCAACAATCACGCAACCCACTGGGGCCCAGCGCGTGGCAGCCTCGCTGACCAGCGAACCGGCAAACAGGATGGCGCCCGCACGCTCAATCAGCGCGCGGCCCTTGACGGTGATGAGTTCCGGGTCGCCCGGCCCTGCACCGACAAACCAGACCTTGCCCGACGCAGCAGTGTCGCGATCAGCCTCCGGATGCGAAGTGAGAGTTTTCATGATGTGTTGGGGTTTGAAGTTTGCTGGTGACGCGCTAGATTTTTGGCAAAGTCACCCACTGGCCCGAGAGCTGGTGCACGGTGATGCGATGATCAAACACCTCCTCCAGCGCGCGGTGCGTGGCGGCATCGGTGCAGGCCCCCTGGTGCGTCACCCGGCCTTTGTCCATGACGACCAATTCATCGGCCTGCAACGCGATTGAAATTTCGTGCAGCACGCTGACCACCGTTTTGCCGCCCGCCACCAGCTCGCGCACCATGAGCAGCCAGTCGGTCTGGTGCGGCGGGTCCAGGTTGGCAAGGGGCTCGTCCATCAGCAGCACCTGCGCCTCTACCGCCAGCGCACGCGCCAGCAGCACGCGCTGGCGCTCGCCGCCCGAGAGCTGGCCTAAGGGGCGGCCGCGCCAGTCCCAGGCCTGCGTGGTGCGCAGGGCCCGCTCCACCGCCGCGCGATCGGCCGCGCTGGGCGGCGCCAGCCAGGCCTGGTGCGGCAGACGGCCCAGCATGGCGACGTCGTAGGCGGTCAGATCTTCCGCCGAGCTTTCGTTCTGGCCCAGCCAGGACAGCTGCCGGGCACGCTCGCGCGCGCGCAGCGCGGCCAGCGGACGGCCCAGCAGGGCCACGTCGCCGGCGTGAGGCAGCAGGCCTGCCAGCACCTTGAGCAAGGTGGACTTGCCCGCACCGTTGGGCCCCACGATGCTGCTCCAGCGTGCCAGCGGCAGCGCCAGCGTTATGCCGTGCAACACTTCGACATTTCCGAGGCGAGCCCTGACGGCATGGGCGCCAACCGCTATGGGATTCATGGCGACCGGATCCATGGAAGCCATCACAATCCTGCCCCTCTTCCGGTATGCCGGTGCATCAGCCACAGCAGGTAGCCGCCGCCCAACACCGCCGTGAGCACGCCCACGGGCAACTCCTGCGGCGCAATCAGCCAGCGCGCCAGAATGTCGGCGGCCATCAGCAGCACCGCGCCCATCAGGCTGGACAGCACAATGAGCCGGCCGTGCGTCGTCTTGACGACCGAGCGCACCAGGTGCGGCGCGGCCAGGCCGACAAAGGCGATCAGCCCGGTTTGCGCCACTGCCGCACCGGTGGCCAGCGCCAGCACCGCCACCAGCGCGGCCCGCATCTGCGGCAGCTGCAAGCCCAGGCTTTGCGCGGTGGCCTCACCCAGCGCCAGGCCATCCAGCACATGGCTCATCATCCAGGCAGCAATCACGCTGACGGCCAGCACCAGGGCCATCACGGCACAGGCGGTCCAGTCCACAAACGCCGTGCTACCCAACATGAAAGACTGCATGGCCTGCATGATGTTTGGGCTCAGCAGCAAAATGAGCGAGCTGACGGCGCCCAGCACCACCCCCACGACCACACCGGCCAGCAGCAGCCGCAGCGTGTGTTGCACGCCCTTGGCCAGCACCAGGGTCAGCAACACGGCAAGCACGGCGCCGACAAAGGCAGCGCCCGTCAAGCCAATCCGCACGAGCCAATGCGCGGCCAGAGGCGATACGCCCAGCAGCACCATCGCACACGCCTCACCCAGCAAAGCACCCGAGGCGCTGCCCAGCAAATACGGGTCGGCCAGCGGATTGCGAAACAGGCCCTGCGCCACGGCGCCTGCCAGGCCGAACAGCGCCCCCGCCAGCCACGCACCAGCCGTGCGCGGCAGGCGAATCTCCCAGACGATTTGCATGGCCTGCGGGTCGCGTTGCATGCTCATCACGCTCTCAAAGCCGATGCTGCCCACGCTGGCGCCCAGCAGCAACAGCGCCGCGGTGGCCACCAGCAGTGCGCCGGCCAGCCAGAAGGCCTTGCGGTGCTGGTCATGCACGGCGAACGAACGGTCCGGTGCCCTCACCGCTGCTTGCCTTCAAGGCACTTGGCCATGATGCGCGCCGCCTCGGCCATGCGCGGGCCGGGACGCACCACCACGTCGGACTCGTCCACGTCGAACACGCAAATACGCCGCTCCCTGACCGCCTTGATGCTGCCCCAGCCGGGGTAAGGCTCCATGGCCTGCATGCTGCGGTTGCCGATCATGATCACGTCCGGATTGGCGCGCACCACAAATTCGGGGTTCAGCTTGGGGAAGGGGCCGAGCGACGCCGGCACCACATTCTTCACGCCCAGCCGGGTGAGCGTTTCGCCAATGAAGGAGGACTCGCCGGCGGCATAGGGCCCCCGGCTGACCTCAAAGTAAACCCGACTCTCCCTGGCTTTGGGCGAGAGCGATTGCGCGGCGGCCGAGACACTGCTGTCGATGACGCGCCACAGGCGGTCGGCGCCAACGTCGTCGGGAACCTCCAGCAGCGCGCCGAGCTTGCGAAGCACGCGCCGCACATCGGCATGGGTTTTTGGCTCCAGCGCCACGACTTTTATGCCCAGCGCCTCCAGCCGGCCGGTGGCCCGGGAAGACGTGGCCACCAGGACCACATCGGGCTTGAGCGCCACGATGCCCTCGATGTTGGGATCGATTCCGCCGCCCAGCACGGGCAGGCGCTTCACGCTGGCCGGGTAATTGGAATAACGATCCACCCCTATAAGGCGATGGCACTGCTCGAGCGCGCAGACGCTTTCGGTCAGCGAAGGCAGCATGCTGACGATGTGCTGCGGCGACTGCGCAAACGTGAGGGTCACGCCGCGGTCATCGGTCAATTGCAAGGGCAAGGCGCGGACCGGCGCCGCCAGCACCAGGCACAGCAAAACCAGCCAACCGGCGATGCGCTTCACGGCGAGCCTTTCAGGGTGAGCGGCAAACCAGCTGCCATCAGCGTCACGCGTTCGCAGGCGCCGGCCACGTCCTGGTTGAGCCAACCCAGCGCATCGACAAAGGCACGCGTCTCACGGCCCATCGGAATCACGCCCAGCCCGATTTCATTGCTGACCAGCACCACCGGACCGGCAGCCCCAAGAATTGCGCTCGAAATCATGGCGATATCCGCGGATAAATCATGGGCTGGAGTTTCTGTTGGCCGTGAATTTTCAGCTGCCCTTTCATCTGGCCTTTCCGCAGGCATCAAGCGATTGGTCAGCCACAGGGTCAGGCAGTCGACCACGACCAGGGTGTTGCTGCGGCTGTGCTGCGCGATGGCCTGCGCAAGATGCAGCGGCTCCTCCACGGTAGCCATACCGGGCAGCCGCTCGGCCCGGTCCTGCCGGTGGCGTGCAACGCGTTCGCGCATTTCATCATCCCAAGCCTGGGCCGTGGCGATGAACACGGCGCCATGGTCCGGTGAATCAGCCAGCCAGGCTTGCGCGAGCCTTTCTGCGCGACGCGACTTGCCGCTTCTCTGGCCACCCAGAATCAGTTCACTGCGGACCACCGGCATGTTCGTCATGGCGTGCTTTCGGGGGGCAAGGACGACCCGCCGGTGCCGGCCGTAGCGCCCACGGTTTGGCTCCAGGCCATGATGATCCGGTGCAATTGCTCCACGCCATCTGTCAGGGCGGCCGGACCTGGCTGCAGAATTTCGGCCGACTTGATCTCGAACAGCTGCCTGTTTCTGACGGCATTGACGTTTTCCCAGCCGGGGCGCGCCACCACATGCTCGGGGCGAAACTTGCGGCCGCACCAGGAGCCGAAAATAATGTCGGGGTTGCGCCGCACGATCTCGCTGCCGTCGGCAATGATGCGGTCCTTGCCCATGGCCTTGGCGGCGAGCTCGGGAAAGCAGTCGTCACCCCCGGCAATGCCGATCACTTCCGACACCCAGGCAATCCCACTGATATGCGGGTCGTACCACTCTTCAAAATACACGCACGGGCGGCGCTTGAGCGTGGCCGCGGCCTGCTCTATCTCCAGCAGGCGGCGCTGCATGCCCTGCATCAGCTCCAGGCCCCGCGTTTCCTGGCCCACCATGGCTGCCAACTGGTACATCATGGAAAAAATCTCGGCCACGCTGCGCTGGTTGAAGATGGTGACCTGAATGCCCTTTTTGACCAGTTGCGACGCAATGTCGGCCTGCAGATCGGAAAATCCGATCACACAGTCGGGCTGCAATTCCACAATCTTGTCTATCTTCGCGCTCAGGAAGGCGCTGACCTTGGGTTTTTCTTCGCGCGCGCGCGGCGGCCGCACGGTGTAGCCGGAAATGCCGACAATGCGGCGTTCTTCACCGAGCAGGTACAGCCACTCGGTGGGCTCTTCCGTCAGGCAGACGATGCGCTGCGGGCCATACATTGGACGGACTGCCGAGGTGTCCTGCTGGCCGGCCAGCGCACGCCAGCCCATTTTCTTGTCAGTCATGGCGATCTTTCAGAAACAGGCGCGCCAAACAACTGCGCGGTCGCAGCCGGGCAGGAGGCAAACCAGGCGTGGAAATAACTGGCCCTCACCGAGGAGGTCGGTCCGGCCACAAACAGCGCCTCGCCCTCACCGCGCAGCGTGCGGCCGGGGGCCGCCCGGGTTCGCGCGACGGCTTGCAGCGGCGTGGCGCAGGTGGAGTAATGAAAAGCATGGCCGCGCAAGGTACCGCCCGCCATATCGAGCTGCTGAGGGCCTAGGGCGGCGAGACGTTTTTGCATGCTGACGCTGCCGGGCAGCACGCCCCACATGGGGTAGCTGGCGCCATCGACTGTCACGAGCTGCTCAAACAGCGCCATCATGCCGCCGCATTCGGCCCAGACCGGCCTGCCGCCCTGCACATGGGCGGTGATACTGCTTTTCATGGCACGATTGGCCGCAAGGGTTTCGCCGTGCAGTTCGGGGTAGCCGCCGGGCAGCCAAAGGGCGTCGCATTCAGGCAAAGCCGTGTCTGCCAGAGGCGAGAAAAACACCAACTGAGCCCCCAGTGCCCGCAAACAGTCGAGGTTTGCCGCGTACAGAAAACAGAAGGCCGCATCACGCGCCACCGCGATGGTCCGCCCCTGCAGTGCACCGACGGGGAAAGCTTCGCCCGGCGCTTCAGGCGCTTCGAAGGTCACGGACCAGGTCTGCAGCTCTGTCGTTCCCATCTGCCCCAGCGGCGTACCCGCCAGCGCGTCGGCGGCCGCGTCCAGCCGCGGCAGGGCGTCGCCCAGTTCATCCGACATGACCAGGCCCAGATGCCGCTCGGGCAGCGTAAAAGCCTCGCTGCGCATCAGCGCGCCCTGCCACTGCGCCGCATCGCGCAGGCCGCCCTCCAGCATCGCGGCATGACCCGCCGAGGCCACGCGGTTGGCCAGCACGCCGGCGAACCGCAGGCCTTCGCGGTAATGTTGCAGGCCCCACGCCAGCGCGCCAAAGGTTCCGGCCATGGCGCTGGCGTCAATCACCGCCAGCACCGGCAGACCGAAGCGCTGCGCCAGGTCCGCGGCGCTGGGCTCACCGTCGAACAGGCCCATGACCCCTTCCACAATGATGAGATCAGCCTCCTGCGCGGCGGCATGCAGTCGCTGGGCGCAGTCGGCCTCGCCGGTCATCCACAAATCGAGCTGGTGCACCGGCGCGCCGCTGGCCAGGGTCAGCCAGTACGGGTCCAGAAAGTCGGGCCCGCACTTGAAGACACGCACCCGCCTGCCCTGGCGCGCGTGCAACCGCGCCAAGGCGCAGGCCACCGTTGTCTTGCCCTGCCCGGAGGCCGGGGCGGCAACAAGAATGGCGGGGCAACGAGCATCAGACAAGGGGATACCTTTCCTTTTACGCGTTCACATCGTTCAGGCGGGCCTGTGTCGTCATCCTTAGAAGTTCACGCGCACCGCAGCCGTGAAGACCCTGCCGGTTTCCGGATAAATTGACGAGGTGACCCCGGCGGTGCAGGAAAAAGCCTGCGAGTAATACTTGCGATCGGTCAAATTGCTGACCCCCAGCGAGAACTCTGCATTTTTAAACTTGTAGGCATAGCGGGCATCCGCCGTGGCGTATGCCGGTATGGTGCAGGCGTTCGAAAAATCAGGGTGCTGTTTCGCCACCCAGTTGACACCGCCGCTGAGCCGGTGCGCTGCGGCCACTTGCCAGTCTGCCTGAATAGCCAGCGTTTGGCGCGGCGTCAGGGGAACGTCTTTTCCGGCGTAGGAACCGCTCTTGAAGCTGGCCTTGCGCAGCGCCGCATTAACCCGCATGTCAATGGTTTTTGTCAATGCATGCGAGACCTCCAGCTCCAGCCCCTGGCGCCGCGTGGGGTCAAAATTGACGTTGGCCCCGAAGCCCGAAAAAGCGATTGGATTGGGAAAAAGCGGATCGAAACCAATCTCATTGGTCAAATCACTGCGGTAAGCACGAACTTCCGCCTTACCTTCACCGTAATTCCAGCGCGTCCCCAGCTCCAGGTCTTTTGAGGTTTGCGGCTTGATGGGTATCAAGGGTGTTGTAAAGGAGAATTCATCGGCATTCGCCAGCCTGAAGCTGCGTCCAACGCGCCCATACATCGTCACGTCCTGACTCAAAGGCTGGCTGAGTCCAAGATCCCAGGCCTGCAGGCGATCCTCCAGCCTGGTCGTCGGGGGGGTCAGGTCTTTCTTGAGCTGTTCCGTGCGCAAGCCGACGCTCAAGCGTGTGCCCGTCGAAAGCAGGGTGACGTCATCCTTGACATAGTAGGCGCGCGACTTCGCATTGCTCTCGGTGCCGAAAGCCCCTGCGATCACGCGTTTCCAATCGCTGTTATCCGTGCCAAAGATCAACACGTTGGACAGGCTGGACCCTTTAGCTTCATGCCGTGCGCGCAAGCCCATGGTCGACGCATCCACGTCGTACTCGAAAACACTGGTGGGCCTGCGACTGATGGATTTCTTGGTACGCCAGCCGAGATCAGCCCCGAGCTGCCAATCGCCTACCAGGGCCTCGGCGAAAACACCCTGGCGCTCATTGTCAATGGATCCATTGTCAAAGGGTCTGCTCGTCTGCTTCGGGTTCGACGCGTATTGCGCGGCAGTCAGTCCGCCGGGAAGCCCGCTTTCCAGGGAGTCACGGGCATACCGGGCACCCAATCGAAGCCAGTCATTGCTCCACTGGCCCGTGAGTGAAGCACCATCAATGACGGAGCGAAAATTATCCCGATGATTGTCCGTTTCGCGGCGATTGGCCGCTACGTCAAGAGAAAAATCTCCGGCTGCCAGCGTAGCGCTGGCACGTGCGTCACGCAGGCCATAACTACCCACCGCGCCATAGAGCTGCGCGGTATTGCCCCGTTTAACCCCTTTGCCAGCCTTGGTCGTGATCACGATGACACCGCCTGTAGCGCCCTCACCATACAGCACAGCACCGTTGCCCCGCAAGACCTCAATGCGCTCCACGGAATCCACCGGGATGCCGGCCAGACTGGGGCTGGAAAGATCGGCCTCATTGAGGCGCAGGCCGTCCACCACAACGACCTGATTGCTGTTAGCCGTCGTTCCAAAGCCCCGCAGATCCAGCGTGGAGTTGCCGCCCCCAAAAAAGTCGAGCCGCGCAGGCACGCCCAGCAGTTTGCTGATGGCCTCGTTCACCGTGGTAGCCCCCGACTTTTGAATCTCGTCTGCCGTGATCACGCTGACGCCAAAGGTCAGTCCGCTGCCAGACTCGGCAAAGCGCGTCGCCGTCACCACGGTCTCTTTCAATTGCGGCGTATCCGGGTTTTGCGAAAAGGAAGGAAATGCGGCGGCCATAGCCAGCGGAAGTACAGCAAGGCGTGCACGGGAAACACAGGTTTTCATGGGGTCAAACAATCAACAAAATGCCCTCACCGGCTTCCCCGCCAGTGCATGAGCGTTACGAACGCTCGTCAAGTTACGGACGCATGCGTTCACCTTGTTGGCCGGTATCCGGGCTGACGGAACTGCTTTCATCGCCTTCCCAAGCGCGTGTTCAAGACGCTCAGTGGCTAGTGATGAAAGCTGAATGCGTCCTCCACTGTGAAGTAGGGAGCCGCATTCGTCCGTTTACCGTTGCGGGGGCAGCGCAGGTTAGAAGTCGCAGCGCCTGCGGCCTAGGGTTGACCCTGACCGGATGGCTTTGACTTCCTCCTGCTTCCCGTTGAACTGCGGCATGTGAACCACACCGCGAGCACCAACAAACAGGATTCTACGCCGCCTCATGCGGCAAACCATACAATCAACATTGCCATGTCGAATCAAACCCCAATCGACCAGATCACCGAACGCGTTGAACGGCTGTTGGTGCGCTACGAGGAATTGCAGCGGACCAATGCACTGCTCAGCGAACAGGTCAGCGTCCTGACGCATGAGCGGGATTCACTCCGATCGCGGCTCGCCGCGGCGCGTGCACGCGTCGAGGCCCTGCTGGAACGCCTGCCTGAAAACGGCGATCATGCGGCCCAAACGCCCGTGGGAACCGAATGATGAAACAGCTTGAAGTGCAAATCATGGGCCAAAGCTATCTGCTGAGCTGCCCCGAAAATGGCGATGCCCGCATGCTCGATGCGGTCAACCGGGTCGACCTTGCCATGTGCAAAATCCGCGATGCCGGCAAACTCAAGGCACGTGACCGGATTGCGGTTCTGGCGGCCCTGAACCTGGCGTTCGAACTGTCTGACCGCCCGGGCCAGGCGCCGGCGCCGGCTGCGAAAGCCGCAACGGCCGGCAGCAGCACCCCCACCAGCGCGGAGCACACAAGCCAGCCGCAACTGACTGCCCTGCTGCAGCGGCTTGACAATGCCCTCGGCATTGACGGCCGCCTGCTCTGAAGCGGTCTCCTGCACCCCACCCATGGGGGCGGCATCCACCATCTTCCGGGCACGATCTGCAGCGAGGGCCTACAATCGGGCCTGTCTGCGATGCGCACCGGGCTTTATATTTCCTTGAACCAATGCTCATAGAGCTCGGGCTTGGTAAATTGTTTGGCAGGCGTGATCGTCTCGCGTCAGGCGAACCCGAAACCAAACTGCCCTCGCCCACCTGAACCCTGCGTTCAGGATGACGGTCCGGTGGCACTCGCAGACACCTTTATCCCTTTACCGGACGGTGTACCGCCGACCCGCGCCGCATCCTTCGCCCGCCTTCTTCCGCCTTCCTTTTCCGGGCGCTCTCTTTCACCTGTCAACAGGGTCTTCAGGCTCTGCAAAAACATGACCCTCGAACCCCTGCTCATCCTTGAAATGGCCCTGCTGGGTGTCTGCACCGGTTTTCTGGCGGGCCTGCTGGGCATCGGTGGCGGCATGCTGATGGTGCCTTTCATCACCCTCATCCTGACTTCCCAAGGCTATCCGCCGGAGTACACGGTGAAGATGGCCGTGGCTACATCGCTGGCCACGATCTGCTTCACCTCGCTGTCGTCGGTACGCGCGCACCACCAGCGCGGCGCAGTGCTGTGGCCCATCGTTCGCCTGCTGGCGCCCGGCATCCTGCTGGGCTCGCTGGTCGGCGCCCAGGTGGCGGTAGCGCTGCCAGGCAAGATCCTCGGAGTGCTGTTCGCGATCTTCGTGGCCTTCTCTGCCACCCAGATGTTCCTGAACCGCAAGCCCAAGCCCACCCGCACCTTGCCCGGCCACCTGGGGACCTTCAGCATGGGCGGGCTGATCGGCATGCTGTCTTCACTGGTGGGCGCCGGCGGCGCCTTCGTCTCGGTGCCTTTCATGACCTGGTGCAACGTGAAGATCCACGACGCCGTGGGCACGTCTGCGGCGCTGGGGTTCCCGATCGCGCTGGCGGGCACGCTGGGCTACATGTGGGCGGGCCAGGACCTGCCGCAGATGCCAGCCGGCTCGGTGGGCTACATTTATTTGCCGGGCCTGCTGGTGATCTCGCTGGCCAGCATCAGCACGGCGCCGCTGGGCGCGCGCACAGCCCACCGCATGGACATACAACCGCTGAAAAAGGTCTTCGCAGCAGTGTTGTACGTTCTGGCAGGCTACTTCCTGCTGCGCTGACGCAGGAGCCCCGGCAGGGTCAGCGCTTCACGCTGAAGCCGACCGTCTGTTCGATCCACGCCGCGCCGTCGGTCAGCAAAAATCCCTTGAAGGCCTGCGCCACAGGCGGCAGGCGCTTGTGCTTGCGGTGCACCACGTACCAGTTGAGCATCAGCGGAAAGCCCTGCACGTCAAGCACCGCGAGACTGCCCGCCTGCAGCTCCCGGCTGACGGTGTGGGCTGACAGAAAGCTCACGCCCATGCCCGCGATCAGCGCCTGCTTGATGGTCTCCGTGCTCTTGATCTCCATGGCGATGTTGAGGTCGGCGAGGTGCCCCCTGAAACCCTCCTCCATGGAGTTCCAGGTGTCGGAGCCTTTTTCGCGCACGATGAACGGCTC
Organism: Polaromonas sp. P4_F9; assembly: GCF_056401235.1. Taxonomy (NCBI): domain Bacteria; kingdom Pseudomonadati; phylum Pseudomonadota; class Betaproteobacteria; order Burkholderiales; family Comamonadaceae; genus Polaromonas; species Polaromonas sp. P4_F9. The sequence goes on from NZ_JBFUJT010000023.1 coordinate 51,825, forward strand.
GCGCGCCAGGCGCGACACCGGGATGCGCTTCTTACGGGCCAGCGGATGGTCGGGCGGCGCCACGATGACGTAGGGGTGCGGCGCAAAAGGCTCGCTCACGGTGTCCATGTCCAGCGGAGGGCGCACCATGATGGCCAGGTCGGTGACGTTGTTGGCCAGTTGGTCCAGCAGCTCCTCGCGGTTACAGACGCCAAAGTTCAGCGTCACACCCGAGTGGCGCCGTGCAAATTCCACCAGCAACCGCGGGAAGAAATAGTCGCCGGCGCTGATCACCGCCACGTTCAGCTTGCCGCCCGAGACGCCCTTGAATTGCGTCATGGCCTCCTCGACTTCCTTGAACTGCTGGATGATGAGCCGGCTGGAATGCAGCATTTCCACCCCCGCGGGCGTGAGGTGAATTTTCTTGCCCAGCTGCTCGAACAGCGGAAGGCCCGCATGGTCCTCCAGCTTCTTCACCTGGATGGACACCGCCGGCTGTGTCAGGTGCAGCTCTTCGGCGGCCCGCGAAAAGCTCAGGTGGCGGGCCACGGCCTCGAACACCTTGAGCTGGCGCAACGTGGCGTTCTTCATGCGGGTTTCCTTTTAATGCATAACTTAAACGTAATCAACATTATTAAATACTTTAACTATCGCTAATCGTTATTTTTCCCTACATTTGCTTCAAGCCCGGTGCAGGACGCACCGGCAGTGCCTCAAAAGCACCCAACCATAGAAGGAGACTTGCCATGTTCAATACCCTGGAACACGCCGCCGACCAAGCCGTCGAGGCCCACCGCCATGCCTACAACGCCGCTTTCGGGGAACTGGGCCTGAACTGGCATTGGGACGCCATCACCTATGCCCGCCTCCAGGCCCAAGGCCGTGACGCTGTGCGCACCTACCTGGAAACCGAGCAGTCGCACCTGCTGCGCGCCTACGAGGCGGACTTCCTGGTTGCCGCCATCGAAACCGCCAAGGTTCGTTGCTACGCCAGCATGGCGAATATCCCGGCACGCCCCGCACCCTGCGTCAGCTGGGCCCGTGATTCGCGCGCCCGGCTGACGGCCTGACCCGCTCATTGGCCACGCCAAGGCGCGCAGACCGGGGTGCCGTTACCCGGTCTGCGCCGACTTTTTTTAAAACTTGAGAGGTTGGTATGTCAAAACAATGGGTGCGTTTTCGAGACGGCAACACGATTCGCTTTGGGACCCTGGAGGGCGAGCGCGTGAGGATGTGGGACGGCGACATGTTCGCTGGCGCGACCCGCACGGACCGGCTGTTGCCGCTGGCCGACGTGACGCTGCTGATGCCAGTGCAGCCCGGCAAAGTCATCGCGCTGTGGAACAACTTTCGCGCACTGGGCGAAAAGCTCAACCTGCCCGTGCCTGCCGAGCCGCTGTACCTGCTCAAAGCCCCAAATTCCTACCTGAACCCCAACGAAACCATCCGCAAGCCCGCCTGCGACGGCAAGGTGGTTTTCGAAGGGGAGCTCGGCATCGTGATTGGCAAGACCTGCAAGGCGGTTGCCGAGGGGCATGCGCTGGACCATGTGTTTGGCTACACCTGCGCCAACGATGTGACGGTGGCCGACATCCTGAATCGCGATGCATCCTTTGCCCAATGGGTGCGCGCCAAGGGCTTCGACACCTTTTGCCCTCTCGGACCAGTGGTGGCCACAGGTCTTGACCCGACAAAGCTGGTGGTGAAAACTATCCTCAACGGAGACATCCGCCAGGACTACCCCATCAGCGACATGCGATTTTCAGTCCAGCAACTGGTGAGCCTGATCTCGATGGACATGACGCTGTACCCAGGCGATGTCATCCTGTGCGGCACCTCGATCGGGGTGGGGTCCATGAAGCCAGGAAGCACTGTTGAGGTCGAGATTGCCGGTATCGGCAGACTCAGAAACCAGTTCGAATAACTTTTTTTGGAGCACGGTGTGAAAATTGCAATCATTGGCGCAGGAGCCATCGGCGGCTACGTGGGGGTGAAGCTGGCGCTGGCCGGCGAAGACGTTACCTTCATCGTGCGTGGCGCCAACCTGGAAGCCATCCGGAAAAACGGCATGAAACTCATCATGCATGACGGCGTGGAGCATGTCGCTTCCGGCGTCAAGGCCACCAATGACTACGCCGAAGCCGGCCCGCAGGACCTGGTGATCCTGGCCATGAAGGCACACCAGCTTGAAGCTGTTGCCGGCGACCTGCCCAAGCTCTTCGGCCCCGACACGGCGGTGGTGACCATGCAAAACGGCATCCCCTACTGGTATTTCCACCAGCACGGTGGCGCCCTCGAAGGCAGCCAGGTGCACAGCGTGGACCCCACCGGCATGATCGCGGAGATGATTCCGGCTCGACGCGTCATCGGCTGCGTCGTCTATCCAGCCTCGGAACTGGTGGCGCCGGGCGTGGTCAAGCACATTGAAGGCGACCGCTTCCCGCTGGGCGAGCTGGACGGCTCGTCGAGCGAGCGTGTCATGCGTATTTCAGAGTGCTTTGGCAAAGCCGGGTTCAAGGCGCCCGTGCTGGACAATATCCGCTGCGAAATCTGGCTCAAGCTGTGGGGTAACCTGACGTTCAACCCGATCAGTGCCCTGGCCCATTCCACGCTCGTAGACATTTGCCAGTTCCCGCTGTCGCGTGAACTGGCCGCCAGCATGATGCGCGAAGCACAGGAAGTGGCCCACAAGCTCGGGATTGAATTCCGCGTGACGCTGGACAAGCGCATCGCCGGCGCAGAGAAGGTGGGCAAGCACAAGACCTCCATGCTGCAGGATATCGAAGCCGGCCGGGCACCTGAAATCGACGCACTCGTAGGATCGGTTGTGGAACTGGGCCGTCTCACGCAAACGCCGACCCCCCACATCGATACCGTGTACGCTCTGGTCAAGCTGCTCGCCAAGACCATGGAAGAAGAACGCGGCCAGGTTCGGCTTCAGTCCGCTGCCTGAAAGCGGCGCAGAAGGTCCAGGCCTTCGGCCAGGTCGTGCAAGGTCGTCCCGCGACGAGGCTTGGTGATGCAGGCCGCACATGCTGCGGCTGCGCCAAGCGGCGCACCCCCGCCATCCGGCCTGCGTCTGCAGACCTGGAGCCGCTACCTGCTTACCCCTCCCACTCGCTCGCCGGCCGTCACAGGGAAAGTCTTGTTCAGGGAGTTGTACCCAGCGACAGCTTCATTGCCTGGACGGACTTCTCGGAGGGAGTGGAGAACTCGTACTTGCTGCCCAAATCCAGCGCCCGCAACAGCGAAGGGTTGCTCGTCTTGAGGGACGAGAACTGGTTGGCGATCTTTTTCAGTGGGTCGGCCGCAACATCCGGATGAACATACATGCCGTAACCCCAGCTGGGATTGGCCGCAGGCACGACCACCAGCCGCGCCATGTGAATCCGCTCGTCGGTGCCGTAGTGGTTTTTCATGTTGGAAGCCTGGGCTGTCTGAAGCCGGGTGATCAGGCCCACCCACCGGTCCGCCTGCCAGTGAAAGGCTGCCTTGGTGGGCAGATAGCTCTGCCCCAAACCTTGCTGGGGCGTCACTTCGATCACCGTGCCGCAAAGATTTTCAGCCTTCACCAGCGTGGTGGTGACGCCGCTTTTCATGCCAAAGCAGCTGGTGGCCTTGAGTTTGGCGAGCACCTTCGCCTGTTCGTCAGCCGGCAGACTTTTCAATTCGACAGGTTTGCCATCCTTCACCGAACCGATGTCCGCGAGAATAAGCACTGCCGACTGGATGGGTTCCATGTTGATCGCCACGGGGCGATAACCCGAGGCCAGGCCCACCACGGGATTGCCGTAGACCCAGCACGGAGGCGCTGGCCGCTTGACCGCCGTCAGGACTTCCTGGGTTTCCTTGATGTTGAGAACCGGCGTGACCGACAGGCCGGTCGGCCGCACAAACTCGATCAGTTCCTTGAGCGCACTTTCAGTTTGCGATGATCCCTCGCCGCGAATGACCTGCGGATTGAGGTACAGGCCCCCTTCACACGACTGTGCATGGACTTGCGCCCCGCAGAGCAACATGCCAACCAACAGCAACAGCTTGTTCATGGCTTTTCCACCCTTTTTTAAACGCGTGGGACCCCCAGGCTGCTGCAGAGTGCCAGCCCCTACCCGTCCTCATGGTAATGCGGATGTGACAAATTTCTTCTAGGAGAATACGCTACCCTCATCCTTGTGGGAGTGGTTGCAAACCCCTCCGGAGAAACCCTAGAACGGTTCGAAATTTGGACAAACTTGATCGTCGTCAAGAGCTTTTCCACCTACTTAGGAAGACCATACGACCGTGATACGTTCAAACCATGGGATCAGCGAAGAATTCCAGGCGAAGACGGAGCAGAGTTACCAAACACAGGAGACAACGTGATGAATACCAGACTTGCAAACATCAGGAATGGCTTGGCGATGGCCACCACAGGCGCAATTGCAGCGGCAATGCTGACAGTCGCAGCCCCGGCCCAGGCGGCCTGGGAGCCCACCAAGCCGGTTGAGTTCGTGGTGCCGGCGGGTACCGGCGGCGGCGCCGACCAGATGGCCCGTCTGATCCAGGGCATTGTCATCAAGCACAAGCTGATGAAAGAGCCGCTGATCGTCGTCAACAAATCCGGTGGCGCCGGCTCCGAAGGCTTTCTCGAGATCAAGAATGCCAAGGGCGATCCCCACAAGATCATCATCACGCTGTCCAATCTGTTCACCACCCCGCTGGCAACCGGCGTGCCTTTCAACTGGCGCGACATGACCCCGGTGTCAATGATGGCTCTCGACCAGTTCGTTTTGTGGGTCAACGCTGAAGCACCCTACAAAAACGCCAAGGACTACCTGGCAGCCGTGAAGGCCGCCGGTCCCAGCAAAATGAAGATGGGTGGCACCGGCTCCAAGCAGGAAGACCAGATCCTGACCGTCGGCATCGAGCGCGCCACCGGCACCAAGTTCATTTACATTCCATTCAAGGGCGGCGGCGAAGTGGCTGTGCAACTGGTGGGCAAGCATGTCGACTCTTCCGTGAACAACCCGATTGAAGCCGTGGCGCAATGGCGCGCCGGCCAGTTGCGTGCCCTCTGCGTCTTCGATGACCAGCGCATGCCCTACAAGACCAAGGTGACCGACACCATGTCGTGGGCCGACATCCCCACCTGCAAGGAAGCAGGCGTGCCTGCCGACTACACGATGCTGCGCGGCATCTTCATGGCGCCCGGCGTGTCCAAGGACCAGCTTGAGTTCTACAACAGCCTGCTCAAGAAAGTCCGCGACACCCCGGAGTGGAAGGACTACATGGAAAAAGGTGCTTTCAACCAGACAGCCATGTCCGGCGAAGAGTTCACCAAATGGCTCGGCACCACCGAGAACACACATCGCGAGCTGATGAAAGAAGCCGGCTTCATCGCGAAATAAGGAAAGCCCCTCACGGAGGGGCCTCCACCACGGGCTGGGCAGTTCCTGCGCCGGCCTGTCATTCAATCAATGTTGCCCTTTCCAGGGTTATTCAATTCAGCGGGAGTTCCTGATGGAGCCAAACGAGCAATCCGGCACGGAGCGTCGCACGGGCGTCGCCACCAATATCATTGAAGCCATCGTGGCATTCGGCATCATCGTCATGGGCGCCGTGGTCATACAGGGCAGCCGCGCGCTGGGGTCGGGCTGGACCAGCGACGGCCCGGGCTCGGGCTATTTCCCCTTCTACATCGGCATCATCCTCTGCGTATCCGGCGCTGGCACCCTGTACCAGGCCCTGTTTGGGAAAAACCGCAATACCGAGGTTTTTGTCGACGGCGAACAACTCAAGCGAGTCTTGTCGGTGCTGTTACCGGCATTGGTCTACGTCCTGGTGGTTCAGGTTGTCGGCCTTTATGTGGCTTCGGCCTTTTACATCGCCCTGTTCATGATCATCCTGGGCAAGTTTTCCCCCATCAAGAGCGTGATCACAGCGCTCATGGTGGTCGTGCTGTTTTTCTGCATGTTCGAGGTCTGGTTCAAGGTGCCCCTGTTCAAGGGCTACTTTGATCCCCTGAGCTTCCTCGGTTACTGAACCACACCCCACCCGCCTCAAGCTCACCGAATACTGAACCTTTACTGACCGGACAATGAAATGGACGAACTAAACGCGCTTTTTCACGGATTCAGCGTCATCTTGACGCCGATGAACATCGTACTGATGTTCGTCGGCATCATTCTTGGCGTACTGATCGGAGTGCTGCCCGGCCTGGGCGGCGCCAACGGCGTGGCCATCCTGCTGCCGCTGACATTTACCATGTCGCCGACCTCGGCCATCATCATGCTGTCGTGCATCTACTGGGGCGCGCTGTTCGGCGGGGCGATCACCTCGATCCTGTTCAACATACCGGGCGAGCCCTGGTCGGTAGCCACCACCTTCGACGGCTACCCCATGGCCCAGAATGGGCAGGCCGGCGCGGCACTGACAACAGCCTTCACATCGTCTTTCATCGGCGCTTTCGTGGCCGTATTGATGATCACCTTCCTGGCGCCGCTGGTCGCGAAATTCGCACTCAAGTTCGGCCCGCCCGAATTTTTTGCCGTCTACCTGCTGACCTTCTGCAGTTTCGTGGGCATGGGCAAGGGCTCCCCCTTTAAGATCCTGGCCTCCATGGCCATCGGTTTCGCACTGGCGGCCGTGGGTATGGACACGGTCACCGGCCAGCTGCGCCTGACCTTCGGTATTCCTGACCTGATGCGCGGCTTCGACTTCCTGATCGCCGTGATCGGCCTGTTCGGCATCGGCGAGATCCTGCTGTCCATGGAAGAAGGCCTGGCCTTCTCCGGCAAAAGCGCCAAGATCGATCCCAAGGTGGTGCTGGAGACGTGGAAGAAGCTGCCCAAATACTGGATGACCTCGCTGCGCAGTTCCCTGATCGGCATCTGGATGGGCATCACCCCCGGCGGCGCAACGCCTGCATCGTTCATGAGTTATGGCCTGGCCAAGAAAATGTCCAAGAACGGGGCGAAATTCGGCACCGGCGAAATCGAGGGCGTCATCGCCCCTGAAACTGCCGCACATGCTGCGGGCACGAGCGCCCTGCTGCCCATGCTGGCCCTGGGCATCCCAGGCTCGCCGACCGCTGCCGTGTTGCTGGGCGGTTTGCTGATCTGGGGCCTGCAGCCCGGACCGCTGCTGTTCGTCGAGCAAAAAGACTTTGTCTGGGGCCTGATCGCAAGCATGTACCTGGGCAACCTGGTCGGACTGATCGTCGTGCTGACCACGGTGCCGCTGTTTGCCTCCATCCTGCGCATTCCGTTTTCCATCATTGCCCCGGTGATCGTGGTGATCTGCGCCATAGGTGCCTACACGGTCCACAACGCCATGCTGGACATCTGGTTCATGATGCTGTTCGGCGTGATCGGCTACCTCTTCAAGAAGCTGGACTATCCGCTGGCACCGCTGGTCCTGGCACTGGTACTGGGCGACAAGGCCGAAGACTCCTTCCGCCAGGCCATGCTGGTTTCGCAGGGCGAGGTGTCCATCATGTGGTCCAACCCGCTGGTTGGTGGCATCAGCACGCTGGCTCTGATCCTGCTGTTCTGGCCGCTGATATCCCGCATTCTGGCCAAAATTCGCCCTCCCAAACATGCGGAGTTCGCGGCAGAACAGCCCGTTGATTAAACCCCGAGGAGAGACACAATGCCGGTAATCGCCATGACCCAGGAGATGGGTTCCCTTGCCAAGGACGTCTCCCTGCAGCTGGCCCAGACAGCCAATCTGGCCGTGATGCGCCATGAGGTACAGGAACATGTGGCCGACCGGATGCACGTGCCCGGCAGCCTGATCAGCCGGTTGCGGGAAGGCAAGGCCGGCCTGGTTGAGCGCCTGACCACGGACAAGGAACGGGTTGCCGTGTACACCGCACAGGAAGTTTTCGACCTGGCCGACAACGGCAATATCGTGCTGCGTGGCTGGGGCGCGACCTGCCTGCTGCGCCCTGTGCAGCATGTGGTGCGGGTTCGGGTAACCCGCTCGTTCAAAAACCGCGTGAAGTGGCTGATGGACCACCTGGGCACGGACGACGAGGCATTTGCCGAAGCGGAGGTACAGCGCAGCGACGGCGCCCACGCCTCACGCATGCATGAACAGTTTGGCGTGACCTGGGGTGACCCGCTGCTCTACGATCTGGTACTCAACACCGATCGCGTATCCGTGGAAAGCTGCGTGGCCCAGATCCAGCAGTTGGCCAGCCGGCCGGAATTCCAGGAAACCCCGGAGTCGAGGGCGATGCTGGCAAACCTGGCACTGAACGCGCGCGTCCGGGCGGCACTGAAAGACCATGAATCGACCCGCGATATCAACATCAGCATCGAATCGGACGCAGGCCAGGTGGTCCTCAGCGGGATCGTTCTGAACGCGCAGGAAAGCGCGGAAGCCGCCAGGGTGGCCAGTACGGTGGCCGGCACTGCGCGCGTCGACAACCAGTTGCGCCTGATGGCCACGACCCGGCGATTCACATCGGCCAAATACTAGACACTGGAAAATAGGCGCTCTGGCGCCTGCAGTCGAAGTCGCGGCCCGCCCCGCGGGGCCCTCCTGGAGGCGCTTATATCTTGCCGCGCTGCTTCAGCCGGCTAAGGGTTTCCGCCGACAGATTCAGGTAGGACGCCAGCTCCTTCTTCGGGATGCGGTCAAACAGCTCGGGATGTTTGCGCCGGAAGCGCTGGACACGCCCCGGTGCATCCAGCAGGTGCAGCGTGATGGTGTGAGCCATGATCTCGCTCATCAGGCGCATGACGTAATACTCGAAGGACTGTTTGATCTCGTGGTGGCGCTCCAGGAATGCCACCCATTCCGGCAGCGGCAGCTTGGCCACCCGCACTTTGGTCACGCAAACGGTGCTGTAAGGCGTCGGCGTACCCAGCCGCCAGGCTGCATAGCTGGTTTCCATGTCACGCTCATCGGCAAAGCGAAGAATCATCTCCTTGGCCTCCTGATTGGTCACGACCCGCTTCAGGATGCCCTCCAGGATGAAATACTGCTCCATTTCGTGCGCGCCCTGATTCAGGAGCGTCTCCCCCTTCTGGCAGTCAACAATGACCAGGTGTGATTCAAGTTCTGCGCTTTGTTCTGCGGTCATTCCCTTCAGAACGATGTTCTGCGCCAGCTGGACGCGAATGACGTTTCTCTCGGGATGGTTTTGTATGGATGACATGAATACGTTAGGGTAGGAGGGATGCAGGATTCAGTCTTTCGCCCGCTTCAAATACAGCGAAAGTTGACCGTGGTCAATGGTGAAAACTGGATCAATTCCTATGATACCTCGACGGTGTGAATGACCCGCCTGGGCAGACGAGCGAGGCGGGAAATCCACCTACGGAGGCGTTGGCTTGAGTCAACGGTTTTTTTCTGGCGCCAACCGATATTGCCAGCCGCTAGCTCAACCTTTATCGAAGTCAAACGAAGAGACATTTCATCATGACAAACGACACTCAATCACCAGAACTGACCGACGGGTTTCATCTTGTAATCGATGCCCTGAAACTCAACGGGATCGACACAATCTTCGGTCTGCCCGGTATTCCCATCACCGATCTGACGCGTATGGCGCAAGCCGAAGGCATGCGGGTCATTTCATTTCGTCACGAGCAGAACGCCGGCAATGCCGCCGCCATCGCCGGCTTTCTGACGCAGAAGCCAGGCATCTGCCTGACGGTTTCCGCCCCCGGCTTCCTGAATGGCCTGACCGCGCTGGCCAACGCGACGACGAATTGCTTCCCGATGATCCTGATCAGCGGCTCCAGCGAGCGCGAAATCGTCGACCTGCAGCAGGGCGACTATGAAGAGATGGATCAGCTGGCCATCGCCAAGCCCCTGTGCAAGGCGGCTTTCCGCGTGCTGAACGCCGAAGACATTGGCGTGGGCATCGCGCGCGCTATCCGCTCCGCCGTCTCTGGCCGGCCAGGCGGCGTCTATCTGGACCTGCCCGCCAAGCTGTTCGCGCAGACCATGGACGCGCAAGCCGGCAAGGACTCCCTGATCAAGGTCGTCGATCCGGCCCCGCGCCAGATTCCAGCGCCCGACGCCGTCCAGCGTGCGCTGGACCTGCTCAAGGGCGCCAAACGCCCTCTCATCCTGCTGGGCAAGGGCGCAGCCTATGCCCAGGCCGATGCCGAGGTCCGTGCCTTGGTCGAGAAGACTGGCATCCCCTACCTGCCGATGTCCATGGCCAAGGGCCTCCTGCCTGACACGCATGAGCAGTCCGCCGCGGCCGCGCGTTCCTATGTGCTGCCCGAAGCTGACGTGGTGCTGCTGATCGGCGCGCGCCTAAACTGGCTGCTCTCGCACGGCAAGGGCAAGACCTGGGGCGGCAAGGACCACAAGGACTGGGGCCGCCAGAAATTCATCCAGATCGATATCTCCCCCACCGAGGCCGACAGCAACGTGGCCATCGACGCCCCGCTCGTCGGCGACATCGGCTCCTGCGTCTCGGCCCTGCTGGCCGGCATTGGTTCAGGCTGGGCCAAGCCGCCGGCCGATTGGCTGGGTGCCATCGCCGAGCGCAAGAGCAAGAACATCGCCAAGATGGCCGAGACCCTGAACAAGAACCCGTCGCCAATGAATTTCCACAGCGCCCTGGCTGTGGTCCGCGACGTCTTCAAGGCCAACCCGGAGACCATCATGGTGAACGAAGGCGCCAACGCGCTGGACTTCACGCGCAGCATCGTGGACATGTACCAGCCGCGCAAGCGCCTGGACGTCGGCACCTGGGGCATCATGGGCATCGGCATGGGCTTTGCCGTGGCCGCAGCCGTGGTCACCAAAAAGCCGGTCGTCGCCATCGAGGGCGACAGCGCCTTCGGCTTCAGCGGCATGGAAGTCGAGACCATCTGCCGTTACAACCTGCCGGTGTGCGTGGTCATCATGAACAACAACGGCGTGTACCGCGGCACCGACGTCAACTCGTCCGGCACCCCCGACGTGGCACCCACCGTGTTCGTCAAGAACGCGCGCTACGACAAGCTGATGGAAGCCTTCGGTGGTGTCGGCGTGAACGCCACCACCCCGGCCGAACTGCGCCGCGCCATGGACGAAGCGATCAAGTCCGGCAGGCCAACCCTGATCAATGCCGTCATCGATGAGACCGCCGGCACCGAGAGTGGCCGCATCACCAGCCTGAACCCGCAAAGCGCTGCGAAAAAGAAGTAAATTACCCCGAGCAATTCACAAGGAGATATGGAAAATGTCAAACAAACCGCTTAACGGCATCAAGATCATCGACTTCACCCATGTGCAGGCCGGCCCGGCTTGCACGCAGATGCTGGCCTGGTTCGGCGCCGACGTCATCAAGGTCGAGCGCCCCGGTTCGGGCGACGTCACGCGCAGCCAGTTGCGCGACATCCCCGATGCCGACGCGCTGTACTTCACCATGCTCAACAGCAACAAGCGCGGTCTGACGCTGGACACCAAGAAGCCCGAAGGCAAGGAGGTGCTCGAGCGGCTGATCAAGGAATCCGACGTCATGGTCGAAAACTTTGGCCCCGGCGCGCTGGACCGCATGGGCTTCACCTGGGAGTACATCCAGAAGCTCAACCCCAAGATGATCCTGGCCTCGGTCAAGGGCTTCAGCGAAGGCCACCACTACGAAGACCTCAAGGTCTACGAGAACGTGGCCCAATGCGCCGGCGGCGCCGCCTCCACCACCGGCTGGTGGAAGGGCGAGAACTCCGAGCCCACGATTTCCGCTGCTGCCCTGGGTGACACCAACACCGGCATGCACCTGGCCATCGGCATCCTGACGGCCATCATCGGCCGCCAGCAGACCGGCAAGGGCCAGAAGGTGGCCGTGGCCATGCAGGACGCCGTGCTGAACCTGTGCCGCGTCAAGATGCGCGACCAGCAGCGCCTGGAGAAGGTGGGCTACCTCGAGGAATACCCGCAGTACCCGCACGAGATGGAAGCTTTCGCCGACAAGGTGACGCCGCGCGGCGGCAATGCCGGCGGCGGCGGCCAGCCGGGCTGGATCCTGAAGTGCAAGGGCTGGGAAACCGACCCCAACGCCTACATCTACTTCACGGTCCAGGGCCACGCCTGGGAGCCGATCTGCGACGCACTGGGCAAACCCGAGTGGAAGACCGATCCGGCCTACAACACGCCCAAGGGTCGCCAGCCGCACATCATGGACATCTTCGCCACCATCGAAGACTTCATCAAGGACAAGACCAAGTTCGAAGCGGTCGACATCTTCCGCAAGTTCGACATCCCTTGCGCCCCGGTGCTGTCCATGAAAGAACTGCTGCGCGACGAGTCGCTGCGCAAGAGCGGCTCCATCGTCGAAGTGCCGCACAAGGTGCGCGGCAGCTACTACACGATCGGCAGCCCGATCAAGTTCTCGGACCTCAAACCCGAAGTCACGGCCTCGCCCCTGTTGGGCGAGCACACCGACGAGGTGTTGGCTGAACTGGGCTACAGCAAGGACCAGATCGCAACAATGCACGCCAACAAGGCGGTCTAAAACGGGCATCTGAACAGCGACCCTTCAATGTGGAACGGCGCCCGACCCAGGCGCCGTCTTTACTTCAGAGACCTTTTTTCAGCACAAGGAGTAGGCCCATGCAATCCGGAATTGATATGAAACAACTCGTGGAGGCAATAGGCGATGCGATCGTGGCCTCCGACGCCGGTGGCACCATCGTGCTGTGGAACCCTGCCGCCGAGCGCATGTTCGGCTTCACCGAAAGCGAGGCCCTGGGCCAGTCGCTGGACCTGATCATTCCGCAGCGCCAGCAACAGCGTCACTGGGATGGCTACCACAAAACCATGGCAACGGGGCAAACCCGGTATGGCAATGACGTGCTGCGGGTACCTGCCATGCACAAGGATGGGCACGCAATCTCCATTGCGTTTACCGTTGCCCTGCTTCACTCTGCGGACGGCAAGGTGTCGGCCATTGTTGCGGCCATCCGCGATGAAACCAGCCGCTTCGCCGAGGAGCGCAACCTGCGCAAACGCCTCACGGAACTTGAAATCCAGCACGGCACAGGTGTCAAAGGCACGTCGCTGGCGCAGTGATTAACATAGGGGGATAACCGGCCGCTTGGGCGTCCGGCACCATGGCTCAAACCGTGTACCAGTAACCGATTCAACTTCCCAGCAGGATTTTTCATGAGCAAAGCGTTAGACGGCGTTCGCATTCTTGATTTCACCCACGTCCAGTCGGGCCCCACCTGTACCCAGTTGCTGGCCTGGTTCGGTGCCGACGTGATCAAGGTGGAGCGCGCCGGCGAAGGCGACGCGACGCGCGGGCAGCTGCGTGACATCCCCGGAGTGGACAGCCTGTATTTCACCATGCTGAACCACAACAAGCGCTCGATTACCCTGGATACCAAGAGTGCCAAGGGCCGGGAAGTCCTGGACAGGCTCATCAAGCAGTGCGACGTGATGGTTGAAAACTTCGCCCCCGGTGCGCTGGACCGCATGGGCATCACCTGGGAGCATATCCAGTCGATCAACCCGCGGATGATCGTGGCGTCGGTCAAGGGCTTCGGCCCCGGCCGGTACGAAGACCTCAAGGTCTATGAAAACGTGGCGCAATGCGCGGGCGGAGCCGCCTCCACCACCGGTTTCGACGACGGCCCGCCGATCGTCACGGGCGCGCAGATCGGCGACAGCGGCACCGGCCTGCACCTGGCCCTGGGCATCGTCGCGGCACTGTACCAGCGCAACACGACAGGCCGCGGCCAGAAGGTGCTCGCGCCGATGCAGGACGCGGTGCTGAACCTGTGCCGCGTCAAGCTGCGCGACCAGCAGCGCCTGGAGCGAACACACACCTTGCACGAATACCCGCAATACCCGGACGGCAAGTTCCACGACGCCGTGCCGCGCGCGGGCAACGCATCGGGCGGCGGCCAGCCCGGCTCCGTCCTCAAGTGCAAGGGCTGGGAAACCGACCCCAACGCCTACATTTACTTCATCACGCAGGCGGCCGTGTGGCCCGCCGTGTGCAAGGTGATTGGCGAGGAAGGCTGGATCACCGACGAGGCATTCGAAACGCCCGCGGCGCGTCTGCTGCACCTGAAGCCGATTTTTGCTCGCATCGAGCAATGGACCATGACCAAGACCAAGTTCGAGGCCATGGAGATTCTCAACAAGTACGACATCCCCTGCGGACCGATTCTGTCGATGAAGGAGATCGCCGAGGAGCCTGCCCTGCGCGAAACCGGCACCATCGTCGAAGTTGACCATCCCACGCGCGGCAAATACCTGACCGTGGGCAACCCGATCAAGATGTCGGACAGCCCCACCGAGGTGACACGCTCTCCCCTGCTGGGCGAGCACACCGACGAGGTTCTGGCGCAATTGGGTTATGGCGCAGGGTATATCGCGGAATTGCGCGCAGAACGGGTGATCTGAACCACGCGCAAAGTACCGGCGAGCCCGCGGCGCGGGCGTCCCGCGAGTCGATTCCAAACAAAATGCAAATGTAAGCGAGCCCCCATGAACCATCCCATCATCCCTATTGCCGTCGTGCAAGCGGTTTCCAAGGAGCGAAAACGCCAGGCACCCAAGGGACGCCGCGTGGACCCGAGCGCGCTGGCCGACGTGCAACGCCTGCTGGGCTCCGAGTCGCGTCAGGCCGACCTGCTCATCGAACACCTGCACAAGATCCAGGATCACTTTGGCCACCTGTCGGCAGCCCACCTGGCGGCGCTGGCGCAGGAGATGCGCCTGGCGCAAACCGAGGTGTATGAGGTCGCGACTTTCTACCATCATTTCGACGTGGTCAAGGAAGGTGAAGCCGCGCCGGCGCCGCTCACCGTGCGCGTATGCGATGGCCTGTCCTGCGAGATGGCGGGCGCACGCGATTTACTGGCCCGGCTGCCTGCCCTGCTGGGCCGCGAGGTACGCGTGATCGCGGCGCCTTGCATAGGCCGCTGCGAGCAGGCGCCTGCCGCGGTGGTTGGGCAAAACCCGGTACCGAACGCCACCGCTGAAGCTGTCGTGGCCACCGTGGCAGCGGGGGCTGCGCAGCACGCCCCCGAAGACTTTGTCGACTTTTCCAGCTACCGGGCCGCCGGCGGTTATGCGCTGCTCGGGCAATGCGTCTCGGGAGACCGCGACGTCGAATCAGTCCTCAAAACCATGGAAGATTCTGGCCTGCGCGGCCTGGGTGGCGCCGGTTTTCCGGCCGGCCGCAAGTGGCGCATTGTTCGCGCCGAAGCCGGCCCGCGCCTGATGGCGGTCAACATCGACGAGGGCGAACCGGGCACCTTCAAGGACCGTGTCTATCTCGAACGCGACCCGCACCGCTTCCTTGAAGGCATGCTGATCGCCGCCTGGGCCGTGGGCATCGAGAAGATCTATATCTACCTGCGCGACGAATACCATGGCTGCCGCGCCATGCTCGAAACCGAGCTGGACAAGCTCAGGCTCGCCCCTCCCATGGCCGGCATGCCGCAAATCGAGTTGCGCCGCGGCGCCGGCGCCTACATCTGCGGCGAAGAGTCGGCCATGATCGAATCGATCGAAGGCAAGCGCGGCATGCCGCGGCTGCGCCCGCCCTATGTGGCGCAAGTAGGCCTGTTCGGCCGGCCGACGCTGGAACACAACTTCGAGACCCTGTTCTGGGTACGCGAGATCCTGGAAAAAGGCGGCGCCTGGTTCACCTCGCACGGCCGCAACGGGCGCAAGGGCCTGCGCTCGTTCTCGGTCTCGGGTCGCGTGAAGAGCCCGGGGGTCAAACTGGCGCCCGCGGGTATCACCATCCAGGAATTGATCGACGAACACTGCGGCGGAATGCAGGACGGGCACACCTTCTACGCCTACCTGCCGGGCGGCGCATCGGGTGGCATTCTGCCGGCCACCATGAACAACATCCCGCTGGATTTCGACACGCTGCAGCCCTATGGCTGCTTCATCGGATCGGCCGCCGTGATCGTGCTGTCCGACCAGGACACCGCCACCAATGCGGCGCGCAACATGATGCGATTCTTCCACCACGAGTCTTGCGGCCAGTGCACGCCCTGCCGCGTCGGCACGGCCAAGGCCGCGCATCTGATGGAAAAGCCCAAATGGGATCTGGCACTGCTGGCAGACCTGTCGCTGGTCATGCGCGATGCATCGATCTGCGGCTTGGGCCAAGCGGCACCCAACCCGATGGACTGCGTTATCAAATATTTCCCGCACGAACTATGAGCCCCCACGCTTGTCGCTTCGCGTACTGCGCTGCCCCCCGAGGGGGCTGGCCTTGCTTGGGGCGGCCCGGCGCTGCGGCCTGAGCAGCTTTGCTGAACCTGCTGAATTTAAGGACCACGATGAACGCGATTACCAGACATGAACTAGCCCAGCTTGACGTGCCGCTCGTGAGCTTCAGCCTCAACGGCCGTGAAGTGACCGGACGGGCCACCGAAACCCTGCTGCAGGTGGCAAAACGCGAAGGCGTGGAGATCCCCCACCTTTGCTACAAGGAAGGCATGGAGGCGGTAGGCAACTGCCGCTCCTGCATGGTCGAAATCAACGGTGAACGGGTGCTGGCGCCCTCCTGCTGCCGCGCGCCGACGGCCGGCATGAAAGTCGTCACCGACAGCGAGCGCGCCGTGGCATCGCAGAAGATGGTGCTTGAGCTGCTGCTGTCCGACATGCCCGAGAAGGAATACACCCGCAACAACGAGGTGGACCAGTGGGCCAGCAAAATCGGCGTCGGCAAGCCGCGCTTCGAGGCACGCCAGCAGGTGCGCCAGGACCTGACACACCCGGCCATCGCCGTCAACCTCGACGCCTGCATCCAGTGCACGCGTTGCCTGCGCGCCTGCCGCGACGAACAGGTCAACGACGTGATCGGACTGGCATTCCGGGGCGACCAGGCCAAAATCGTTTTCGACATGGATGACTCCATGGGAAGCTCAACCTGCGTTGCCTGTGGCGAATGCGTGCAAGCCTGTCCCACCGGTGCGCTGATGCCGGCCCGCGATGCTGCGCTCGCGGTACCCGACAAACAGGTGGCTTCTGTCTGCCCCTACTGCGGCGTCGGCTGCCAGCTTACCTACAACGTAAAAGACGACAAGATCCTGTTCGTGGAGGGCCGTGACGGCCCGGCCAACCACAACCGGCTTTGCGTCAAGGGC
Organism: Polaromonas sp. P4_F9; assembly: GCF_056401235.1. NCBI lineage: Bacteria > Pseudomonadati > Pseudomonadota > Betaproteobacteria > Burkholderiales > Comamonadaceae > Polaromonas > Polaromonas sp. P4_F9. Next base: position 68,858 of record NZ_JBFUJT010000023.1, read on the forward strand.
CGCTACGGCTTTGACTACGCCCACCACCCGCAGCGCCTGACCAAACCGCTGATCCGCCGCGAAGGCATGCCGAAAACCGGCGACTTCACCATGGACCCTGACCGCGTGATGGACGTGTTCCGCGAAGCCAGCTGGGAAGAAGCACTGGAGTTCGCCGGCGGCAAGCTCGCCGCCATTCGTGACCAGTACGGCAAGAAATCCCTGGCCGGCTTCGGCTCCGCCAAGGGCAGCAACGAAGAAGCCTACCTGTTCCAGAAGCTGGTGCGTACCGGTTTCGGCAGCAACAACGTCGACCATTGCACCCGCCTGTGCCACGCCTCTTCGGTCGTTGCATTGCTCGAGGGCATTGGCTCCGGCGCCGTGTCCAACCCCGTGATGGACGTCACCAAGGCCGAAGTGGTGGTCATCATCGGCGCCAACCCGACAGTGAACCACCCGGTGGCCGCGACCTGGATCAAAAACGCCGTGAAGAACGGCACCAAGCTGGTCGTGATGGACCCGCGCCGCTCGGACCTGACGCGCATGGCGCACCGGCACCTGCAATTCAAGCCCGACACCGACGTGCCGATGCTCAACGCGATGATGAATGTCATCGTGACCGAGGGCCTGGTGGACGAGGAGTTCATCGCCAGCCGCACCATCGGCTACGAGGAGCTGCGCAAGAATGTCGAGGGCTATACGCCCGAGCTGATGGCGCCGATCTGCGGTATCGACGCTGACACGCTGCGCTATGTCGCACGGCTCTATGCCAGCTCGAAGGCCTCCATGATCCTGTGGGGCATGGGCGTGTCGCAGCATGTGCACGGCACTGACAACGCGCGCTGCCTGATCGCCCTGTCGCTGATGACCGGCCAGATCGGACGTCCCGGCACCGGCCTGCATCCGCTGCGCGGCCAGAATAACGTGCAGGGCGCCTCGGACGCGGGCCTGATCCCGATGATGTTTCCCGACTACCAGCACGTGTCCGACCCGAAGGTGCGCGCCACCTTCGAAAAGGCCTGGGACGTGCCGGCCGGCACGCTGGACGACAAGCCAGGCCTCACGGTGGTCGAGGTGATGCACGCCATCAAGAAGGGCGGCATCCGCGGCATGTACGTCCAGGGCGAAAACCCGGCGATGTCCGATCCCGACGCCAACCATGCGCGTGAGTCACTGGCGGCGCTGGACCACCTCGTCGTGCAGGACATCTTCCTGACCGAGACGGCCTACCTCGCCGACGTGATCCTGCCTGCGAGCGCCTTCCCCGAGAAGGACGGCAGCTTTACCAACACCGACCGTCTGGTCCAGATGGGCCGCAAGGCCATCAACCCGCCGGGCGACGCGCGCCAGGACCTGTGGATCATCCAGGAGATCGCGAACAAGCTGGGTTGCGGCTGGAACTACAAGCACGTGTCGGAAGTGTTCGACGAGATGCGGCACACCATGCCCAGCATCGGAGGCATCACCTGGGACCGGCTGGATCGCGAGCACGCGGTCACCTACCCCTGTCTGAAGGAAGGCGACCCCGGCCAGTCGGTGGTGTTCGTGGAGGATTTTCCGCGCGACAACGGCCGGGCGCGCTTCGTGCCGGCCGACATCATCCCGGCGGCCGAACGCCCCGACACCGAGTACCCCATGGTGCTGATCACTGGCCGCCAGTTGGAGCACTGGCACACCGGCAGCATGACGCGGCGCGCCACGGTGCTGGATGCGATCGAACCCGATCCGGTGGCCCTTGTCCACCCCCTTGACCTTGCTGACCTAGGCGGCAAACCGGGCGACGTCGTGACCATAGCGTCGCGCCGCGGGGAGGTCGCGCTGTACGCGCGGGCCGACGAAAGCTCGCCGCGCGGTGCGGTCTTCGTGCCCTTCTGCTACTACGAGGCGGCCATCAACAAGCTGACCAATGCCGCGCTGGATCCGTTCGCCAAGATCCCGGAATTCAAGTACTGCGCCATCAAGGTTTCGCTGGGCGGCACGCCGCCCCAGCAGGCCAGCTACGGCGGCGGACTGGCGCTGGAGAATTCCATCGCTTTGAGCGCGGCGTAAACAGTCCCGGCGGCCTCAGCCGTGCGCCTGGCGTGAATCGGCCGGCGCCTCGTCGCGTTCCTTCAGCCCGTAGTCGCGCGTCACCTCGGCAATGCGCAGCCGATAATCCTTGAACATGGTGCTGCGGCCCGCAGCCTGCGCTGCGCGGTGCGCTTCCAGGTTGCGCCAGGCCGTCAGGCAGGCGTCGTCGCGCCAGAACTGCAGGGACAGCAGCTTGTCGGGCTCGCTCAAGCTCTGGAAGCGTTCGATGGAAATAAAGCCGTCCATCTTCACCAGCTCGCTCTTGAGTTCGGCCGCCCAGTTCAGGTAGCCCTCGCGATGGGCCGGATCAGGCCAGACTTCGAAAATCACGGACACCATATTTGCTTCCTTTCAGGTTTCAAAAACAGGGATGCGGGCGTTGGCGAGTGGCCGAAAACCCATTTGACGCCCAAAATAATCATCAAATCGACCTTCAGCCCTGATCCATCGGACGCAAGCGGCTACTATTTCGATAGCGATTGCGGCGCCGGGGCAGGCATGGGCGCCCGCACCGAAGCCCATGCTGCGGCGTTCGCTACGCTGCGGATCGAAGCAGTCAGACTGCGGGTTAAGCGCTTCATCGCGGTTGGCGCTGGCCAGCACGAGCAGCACGCCCTGCCCTGCCTCGATCGACCGGCCCGCCAGCACCACGGGATCGGCGGCAAAGCGCCGCGTGTTCTGGATAGGCGCTTGATGGCGTTCGACCTCGGCCACGAATTCGCGCATCGCGCCCTGCGAGCGGTCCGCCGCGGCGGCAAGGGCCGGGTTCTGCGCAAGCATCAGTGCCGTATGCCCAATCAACCCTGATGTGGCATCCAGCGATTGCTGCATAAACGCGATGCGGTTCGCGGCCTGCACCGGCGACAAACCCAGCACCCTGCCCTGCGCCATCAGTGCCTCCGCGGCGCTGGCGGCCAGGGACACGGCCAGCGCCGGGGCGCCAGGCGCGATTCCCTGGGTGAATTGCTGCACCCAGCGGCCGGTGTCATCAAGCTTGTCGCCAGGCACGCCCAGCAGGCGCGCCATGGCCTGCACCGGCAGCATAGCCATGAAATCGTTGACGGTCAGACGCGAAAATTTGAGCCCCACGCTACGCTGCCCCCCAAGGGGGCCATGTTTGCCTTGGGGCGGCCCGGCGGCAAACAGATCCAGATCCCGTGCTGCCGCTTCACTGGCCTGCGCCACATCGGCCAGGCTCCAGCGGCGCGCGGCTTGCTCCACCGCGGGCTTGTGGGCAGCGTGAAATTCACCGTCCGTCATGCGTACCAGCTGGGCAAAAACCTCGCCCGCGGCTGTACCCAGCAGGGCTTGGGGCACCGGCTCGGCCGGCGGGCGCACACGCAGCGCCGCGTTGTGAAAGGCCTCTTCTATCACGGCATGGCTGCTGGCCACCCAGAGCTTCAGGCCTTCATCAAAATACAGCGGCCGCTGTTCCCGCAACTGCCGGTAGTAGGGGTAAGGGTCGGCATGGGTGACCGCCTCGATCGGGTTGCCGGGTTGTGGAAGAACGCCTTCACTCATGGGCATACACCGGCTCGCTGCACACTTCAGTCTTGACCGGGTTGGCGATAAAACACTCTGCGTGGGCTTCGTGGTGGAGCTGGTCAATCTGCTCACGCATCGGCATGACAATCCACGCAAAACTTGTATTTGACGGCGATAGCTGGCCATAACGGTTGCCAGGAAAATCCTGTCCGCCGCGCTGCCAGAGAATCTCTGCGCTGTACTGGGCCATGGTTGCTCGCTCTGTTTGTTTGACAAGACCTCCAGTGTCGCCAGCCGCCCCCCGCTTGTCGAGCAACAACAGTTTGGTTAGGATCAAATCATGAATGCAGAACCCGACCTTGCCAGGCTGGCATCCACCGTGGGCGATCCGCGCCGCATCCAGATGCTGGCACTGCTGATGGAAGGCCGCGCACTCACCGCAAAGGAACTGGCGCTCGGCGCGAGGATTGAGCCCGCCACAGCCACTTCGCACCTCAAACGGCTGCTTGACGATGGCCTGCTGGTATCCACCGCGCAAGGCCGCCACAAGTATTTTCGCCTTGCTTCAGAGCACGTGGCTCATCTGGTCGAGTCGCTGATGCGCGTTGCGCCGCGCACGACGAAATCCGCGAGCCCTGCAGCTCCTGAGCCGATCCGCCAGGCACGCTACTGTTATGACCATCTCGCCGGCGAACTCGGTACGACCCTGCTGGCCATGATGCGCCGCAAAGGCTGGCTGGTAGCGGACGCCAGCCAGGACCTGCCGAAGGCCCTGGCACTTTTGCCCAAAGGCGATCAGGCCCTCGGCGCGCTGGGCATCAACGTCACCGAGGTGCGCGGCAGGCGCCGGCAGTTTGCCTGCACCTGCCTGGACTGGTCGGAGCGGCAGGACCACCTGGGTGGTGCACTCGGTGCCGCGCTGGCAACGCACTTCACGCAGCAGGGCTGGATAGAGCGTAAAAAACACACACGCGTGGTGAGCATCACCGCCGCAGGCACAGAGCAATTGAAGCGCCTCGGCATCAAGCTGCGGACCTGAGCCGCGACCGCTGCGCGGCGAAGCTCAAGCTTCTTCCAGCGGCGGCGGCAGCACCCGAAGGCTGCCTGAGCTGTCATTTTTATGGGCACCGCAAAGGTCGCAGGTGGCGAACAAAACAGGGGTGGTCCTTGTCATTTCCCCGTGACCTTGTTGATGGTGGGTTTGATGTTTTCCCTGCGGGCTGGCAGCACAATGGCGTTCTCACGAGGGGCGTTGAGCACGATCGCGGTAGAAGTCTCGGTCAGGATGCAGAATTTGGTCACGACGGCATCCAGGTGCGAGACATCAATGACGGCGATTTCCAGCACCCAGCTGTCTTCTCCCGTCACGTTGTAGGCATTGATCACTTCCGGCGTCTGCTCAATCAGCTTGACCACCCGGGCGTACTCAGCCCGTGCCACGCGCATGATGGCGCGAATCCCATAACCCAGCCGCGCCAGGTCGACCTCGGCGCGGTAACCCCTGATCACGCCGCCCAGCTCCAGCTTGCGTACACGTTCCGTGACTGCGGGCTGGCTCAGATGGACGCGTCGCCCCAACTCCGCCATGGTGATGCGGGCATCCCGCTGCAATTCAGTCAGGATGCGGCTGTCGTAGTGATCGTATTCGTCAGTTTCGGTCATCGTGCTTTTCAAGCGTTAAATTTAAAGTAGTCCCGGCTTTTCACCTTTAATTTTGCATGGCTTGGCCGTTATTGGCAATTTACGATGACGTGGATGAGCTCCGCAATCTCCCTCCCTTCCCCGCCCACCCGGGCAGCACCGCTGCTGGTCCCCGCCTTGATCGCCTGCTATGTGGTGTGGGGTTCCACCTACCTGGCGATCCGTTTCGCACTGGTGAGCTTCCCGCCTTTTTTCCAGATGGGCACCCGCTTCCTGGTGGCGGGCATGCTGGTCATGGCCTGGGTGATCATCCGCCGGCAGGCTCTCCCTACCCTGCGCGAATGGCGCAATGCGCTCGCCATAGGCACGCTGATGCTCGGCGGCGGCATGGGGCTCACCGCCAGTGCGGAAGTCCACATTGGCTCCGGCCTGATCGCCACCTTCATTGCGGTGGTTCCCCTGATGGTGTCCGCATGGGGCCTGTTGCTGGGCCAACGCCCCAGCCGGCTGGAACTGGCGGGCATGGCCGTGGGGGTGGCTGGCGTGCTGCTGCTGGTGAGAGGCGCCAGCTTTTCCGCGGCGCCCGTGGGCCTGGCCTGCATCGCAGGCGCAACCCTGCTGTGGTCGCTGGGCTCCGTGTTGTCCACCGAACGACTGCCTCTGGCCAACGGCCCCGCGGGTTTCGCGAGTGAAATGTTGTGTGGCGGCGCGGTGTTAATGGCGATCTCTCTTGCACTGGGTGAGCAGCACGAGGTCGCCAGCAACTGGCCTTTCCAGCCCGCAGCCATGATGGCCTGGCTGTACCTCGTGGTGTTCGGCTCGCTAATAGCGTTCAGCGCCTACCTCTACCTGCTGGCCAATTCCTCCCCTGCAGTGGCCACCAGCTATGCCTTTGTGAACCCGTTGATCGCGATTTTTCTGGGTGCGTTTTTTGCCGGCGAGCAAGTCACCCGTGGCGAGTGGGTGGCTTGCGGTGTGATTCTCACAGGCGTTTTTTTGATTTTCAGAGGTAAATCTGCAACAGGCGGGCGCAAATAAAGTGCTTTTTCGCTATGAAACTGCGTTTTTCTCCAGTAGCATCCGCATTGCCGCAAGGAAGTAGTTATCCCTGCGGTGATTTATCAACTTCTAGAAGGAAAATCAATCATGGCAACTGCAAAAAAAGCACCGGCTAAAAAAGCGCCTGCTAAAAAGGCTGCTCCGGCAAAGAAAGTAGCTGCGAAGAAAGCAGCTCCTGCCAAGAAGGTCGCCGCAAAAAAAGCAGCGCCCGCCAAAAAGGTAGCTGCGAAGAAAGCAGCGCCTGCCAAGAAGGTTGCGGCCAAAAAGCCAGCAGCGAAAAAAGCGCCCGCCAAAAAGCGTACGCCCAATGCAGCGTTCATGAAAGCGCTGACCTTGAGCCCCGCCCTGGCTGCCGTGGTGGGCGACAAGCCTCTGCCACGCACCGAAATTGTCAGCAAGCTGTGGGTTTACATCAAATCCAAGGGCCTGCAGGACAAGGTCAACAAGCGCATGATCAATGCCGACGAAAAGCTCAAGGCCGTATTTGGCAAACCGCAAGTGTCGATGTTCGAGATGGCTGGCCTCATTGGCAAGCACGTCAAGTAATCGGCTTTGCCGACACCCCAAAGGCCGGTTTCCACCGGCCTTTTTTTATGCTCCGACGCACTGCCTGCCGAAAGCAGCGCCTCGAAACGCGCCGACGGATCCGTCGCTGCTCACTGGCGTCTCGTGGCACGCTTCCTGCGTAACCCCGTGGCCTCGCGATCATCAAAAGCTTCGCGAGGCAATACGGGTTACTCGGTAGCAGATTGCCGGCAACCCTGCCAAAAATAAACGGGTTTGTTGATAAGATAAAAATTTGCCTGCGACGCTACCGGCTACCGGCGCGCGAAGGTACAAAACCATCATTTCATGCACATGCATCCAATAAAAACCAGCGTGGCAAAGATTTTCGTGATCCCGATTTGCCGCTTCCACGATGAATTTTCTGCAGCCCGCGTGAGTGCCTGCCAGGGTCGCCCACAATAATGCTCCGCTTTATTTTTACCCGGTTCAGCCTGATCATCCCCACTTTTTTGGGCATGACACTGCTGGCCTTTTTTCTGATCCGCCTGGTGCCGGGCGACCCCATCGAAACCCTCGCTGGGGAGCGTGGCATTGATCCGGTGCGGCATGCACAGCTGCTCAAGGAATACGGCCTGGACCGGCCGATTCTGGTGCAGTACGGCATCTACATCGGCCGCGTGCTCAATGGCGATCTCGGCAAATCCCTCATCACGCAGGAACCCGTGCTGCGTGAATTCCTGACGCTTTTCCCCGCCACCATCGAACTGGCTCTCTGCGCGATTGTGTTCGCCCTGGTGATCGGCATTCCTGCCGGCATTCTGGCCGCGGTCAAGCGCAACTCGATACTGGACCACGGGGTCATGGGCGTCTCCCTGACCGGTTACTCCATGCCGATTTTCTGGTGGGGCCTGCTGCTGATCCTGCTTTTTTCGGTGCAGCTCGGCTGGACCCCTGTCTCGGGCCGTATGGCGGTGCAGTACTTCATTGAACCCACGACCGGCTTCCTGCTCATCGACTCGCTACTGTCGGAGGACAAAGGCGCATTCTGGTCGGCTGCATCGCACCTGATTTTGCCGATGATTGTGCTGGGGACCAACCCGCTGGCGGTGATCGCACGCATGACGCGCTCGGCCATGCTGGAAGTGCTGGGTGAAGACTACATCCGGACCGCACGCGCCAAGGGTCTTTCCAACCTGCGCGTCGTCGCCCTGCATGCCCTGCGCAATGCCTTGATCCCGGTGGTGACCGTGATCGGCCTGCAGGTCGGCGTCCTGTTCACGGGGGCCATCCTCACCGAGACCATCTTTTCCTGGCCCGGCGTCGGCAAATGGCTGATCGAAGCCATCAGCCGCCGCGACTACCCGGTCCTGCAAGGCGGCATCCTGCTGCTGGGCGCGATCGTGATGGCGGTCAACCTGCTGGTGGACATCACCTACGGCATCATCAACCCACGCATCAGGTATCAGCGATGAGCACGGCCACCTTGAAAACAGCAACCGTTGCGCCGGGTACACCACCGGCACCGCCGCATCCGCTGCGCGAGTTCTGGAGCTACTTCAGCTCCAACCGCGGCGCCGTCATGGGCCTGATCATTGTGGTCGGTGTTCTGCTGGTCGCACTTTTCGCGCCCTGGCTGGCGCCGCACCCACCCAACATCACCAACAATGCGGTGTTTCTCAAACCCCCTGCCTGGCAGACGGGCGGATCGTGGACCTACCCCCTGGGCACCGACGCGATCGGCCGCGACATCCTGTCGCGCCTGATGCACGGCGCCCGCCTGTCCCTGGTTATCGGGCTGGCCGTGGTTACGCTGTCGGTGGTGGTCGGGACCGTGCTGGGCCTGCTGTCGGGATTTTTCCGCGGCATCTTCGAGATCGCGGTCATGCGCCTGATGGACATCATCCTGACCCTGCCCAGCCTGCTGCTGGCCATCGTCATCGTGGCCATCCTGGGCCCCGGCCTGATGAATGCGATGCTGGCCGTCGCCATCGTGGTGCTGCCGCATTACGTGCGCATTACCCGCGCGGCGGTGATTGCCGAAACCTCCCGTGACTACGTTACCGCCGCGCGCATGAGCGGTGCCAGCCGCGCCCGCCTGATGTTCAGCGAAATCCTTCCGAACTGCACGGCGCCCCTGATCGTGCAAGCCTCGCTGGGGGTGTCCACCGCCATCCTGGATGCGGCGGCGCTGGGCTTTCTGGGTCTTGGCGCCCAGCCGCCCTCCCCGGAATGGGGCACCATGCTGGCTGACGCCCGCGAATTCGTGCTGCGTGCCTGGTGGGTGGTGACTTTCCCCGGCCTCGCGATTTTGATCACTGTGCTGGCCTTCAACCTGCTCGGAGACGGACTGCGCGATGCGTTCGATCCAAAACTTAAACGATGAACAAGATCCACCCACCCCTCATGAGCCTCTTCGCAAGTAACAGCGCGGAACCGGCTTCGCCGGGCCGCAGCTGTTGCCCCCGGAGGGGGGATCCGGCTACACGAAGTGAGCCGAGAAGGGGGAGTTACTAAACATGGCCCTGCTTGAAATAGAAAACCTGTCCGTCGAGTTTCCCTCGCAAAACGGCATCATGTACGCCGTTGACGGCGTCAGCCTGTCGCTCGAAGAAGGCGAAGTGCTGGGTATCGTCGGTGAATCCGGCTCCGGAAAAAGCGTCACCATGATGGCGCTGATGGGGCTCGTGGCCTATCCGGGACGGGTTCGCGCCGACAAACTCCGCTTTGCCGGCCATGACCTGCTATCCCTGTCGGCCAGCGAGCGCAGCAAGCTCACCGGCAAAGACGTGGCCATGATTTTTCAGGAGCCCACGACCAGCCTGAACCCCTGCTTCACCGTCGGCTTTCAAATCACCGAAACCCTGCGCCTGCATTTGGGCATGGACCGCAAGGCCGCCACGCGCAAGGCCATAGAACTGCTCGAGCAGGTTGGTATCAATTCGCCCGAAAGCCGCTTGAAAGCCTATCCGCACCAGCTGTCGGGCGGCATGAATCAGCGCGTGATGATCGCCATGGCCATTGCCTGCAATCCGCGCCTGCTGATTGCCGACGAACCCACCACAGCCCTGGATGTGACCATCCAGGCGCAAATCCTGGACCTGCTGCGCAGCCTGCAAAAGGAGCGCGGCATGGCCCTGGTGCTCATTACCCACAACATGGGCGTGGTATCCGAAATGGCGCAACGTGTAGCCGTCATGTATGCCGGCCAGATCATGGAAGAGCAAAGCTCGCACGCGCTTTTCAACACCCCCCAGCACCCCTATACCGAAGCGCTGCTGTCAGCCCTGCCGGAGCGCAGCGATGGCAGCACCCGCCTGGCGACCATCCCCGGCATGGTGCCCGGCCTTTACGATCGGCCAGCCGGCTGCCTGTTTGCGCCGCGTTGCGCCTACGCCACCGAGCATTCGCGCACCGAGCGCCCGTTGCTGCGCGCCTGGAAAGACGGCAAGGTGCGCTGCCACTATCCGCTGGGTGACCCCGACCGTGAAGCGGCCATACTGCGCGACACCCCTGTGCTGGTGGAGGAGGCACCATGAGCGCGCTGCAAGATGCCCCGGCGCTGTCAGCGCTGGCAGCGCAGCCCGTGGTGGAAGCCCGGGATCTCAAGCGCGTTTATGAAATACGGCGCGGCTTCATGCGCGCCCCCGATCACCTGCAGGCCGTCGGCGGCGTCTCCTTTGCAGTCCATGCCGGCAAGACACTGGCCGTCGTGGGGGAATCGGGCTGCGGCAAGTCCACGCTGGCGCGCATGGTTTCCCTCATTGAAACCCCTACCAGCGGCCAGCTGCGCATCAAGGGCGTAGATGCGGTCACCGCACGTCACGAAGAGCGCCAGGGCCTTCGCAAGGCTGTGCAGCTGGTGTTCCAGAACCCTTACGGCTCGCTCAATCCGCGCAAGAAGGTCGGCGCCATTCTGGAAGCACCGCTCGAAATCAATACCGACCTGTCTCCCGCCGACCGTGCCGCGCGCGCGCGCGCCATGCTCGCCAAGGTGGGCCTGCGCCCCGAGCACTATGACCGATATCCCCACATGTTTTCGGGGGGGCAGCGCCAGCGCATCGCCATCGCACGCGCCCTGATGCTCAACCCCACCCTGGTGGTGGCCGACGAACCGGTGTCGGCGCTGGACGTGTCAATTCAGGCCCAGGTGCTGAACCTGCTGGCCGACCTGCAGCAGTCGATGGGGCTGGCCTACCTGTTCATCTCGCATGACCTGGGCGTGGTGCGCCACATTGCCCACGATGTACTGGTGATGTACCTCGGCCATGCGGTCGAGCAAGGCGAAAAAAACGCGCTGTTCGCGCAGCCACTGCATCCTTACACCCAGGCCTTGCTGGCATCCACACCAGGCCTGGCTGGCAGCACTGGGGTCAGGCACCGCATTGTGCTCAAGGGCGAATTGCCCTCACCGCTCAATCCGCCCACGGGCTGCGTGTTTTCCACCCGTTGCCCCCATGTGACCGATCGATGCCGTGCCGAAAGGCCGGTTCTGCGCGAAGTGGCAGGCCGGCAGGTGGCTTGCCACTATGCAGAAAATTTCATTACCGCGTGATATGGTGCAGTACAAACCATGTATTGCCCCATGCCACGTTTTTCAAAGACCGGGGAGCGCAGAACACAATTCGCGCAAACTGGCCGCCAGCCCGCTGCATCGCAGCATTAACCCCCAAAGGGAGTCCATCAAATGATTCAGACCAAACCAAGTGCAAGCCGGCTACGCCCGGTCCAGCGCGCATTGCTGTGCGCGGTCGCCCTGCCAGCATTGCTGGCGCTCACGCCAGTCTCCGCCAAGACGCTGGTGTTCTGCTCTGAAGGCAGTCCTGAAAACTTCTACCCCGGTATCAACACCACGGGTACCTCGTTTGATGCCAACGAACCGATCTACAACCGCATCGTGGAGTTCGAGCGTGGTGGCACCAAGGTCATTCCCGGTCTGGCCGAGAAATGGGACATTTCCGCCGACGGCAAGGAGTACACCTTCTACCTGCGCAAAGGTGTGAAATGGCATAACACCAACAAGGGTTTCAAACCCACGCGCGACTTCAATGCCGACGACGTGCTGTTCATGTTCGAGCGCCAGTGGAAGGAAGACAACGCCTTCTTCAAGGTTACCAGCCCTAACCACTCCTACTTCAGCGACATGGGCATGCCCAAGCTGCTGAAATCGGTGCAAAAAGTCAACGACTACACCGTCAAGGTCACGCTTGACAAACCTGAAGCGCCATTCCTGTCCAACCTGGCCATGCCTTATGCAGCGGTGCAGTCCAAGGAATATGCCGACGCCATGCTCAAGGCCGGCACGCCTGAAAAAATTGACCAGGACCCTATTGGTACCGGCCCCTTCTACCTGGTGCAGTACCAGAAAGACGCGATCATTCGCTACAAGGCGTTCCCCGCACACTGGGCCGGCAAAGCGAAAATTGACGACCTGGTTTACGCCATCACCCCGGACGCGTCGGTACGATGGGCGAAGCTGCAAAAGGGCGAGTGCCATGTCATGCCCTACCCCGCTCCGGCTGACCTCGAGGCCATCCGCAAGGACCCGAATATCCAGGTCATCGAGCAGCCCGGTTTGAACGTGGGCTATATGGCTTACAACACCACGAAAAAACCGTTCGATGACGTGCGCGTTCGCAAGGCCATCAACATGTCCATCAACAAGAAAGCCATTGTTGACGGCGTGTACCTGGGCACCGGCATTCCCGCGAAAAACCCGATCCCACCGTCGATGGCTGCCTACAACGACAGTATCAAGGACGATGCGTACAACCCTGAAGCCGCCAAAAAACTCCTGGCAGAAGCAGGCTACCCGAACGGTTTCACCACCGATTTGTGGGCCATGCCGGTACAGCGCCCCTACAACCCCAACGCCAAACGCATTGCCGAGCTGATGCAGGCGGATCTGGTCAAAGTGGGCGTCACGGCCGAGATCAAGAGCTTTGAGTGGGGCGAGTACCGCAAGCGCCTGCAGGCGGGCGAGCACCAGATGGGCATGCTGGGCTGGACCGGCGACAACGGCGATCCGGACAACTTCATGTACACCCTGCTCGGTTGCGCTTCGGCCCAGTCCGCCAGTGGTTCCAACATCGCCAAGTTCTGCTACCAGCCTTATGAAGATCTGGTCCTGAAAGCCAAGACTGTCACCAACCCGGCTGAGCGCACCAAGCTCTACCAGCAGGCGCAGGTCATCTTTAAAGAGCAGGCTCCCTGGTTCACCATTGCCCATGCGGTGCAGCTCAAGCCGGTACGCAAGAGCGTGATCGACTTCAAGAACAGCCCGTTTGGTCGCCACAACTTCTACGGCGTCGACATCAAGGAATAGGCCGTAGCGGGATGGGAAACGCCGGGGTTCTCCCGGGCGTCCTCCAAAACGCTGAAGCGTAAGATGCCCTCCTGGGATCCGGGAGGGTTTTTTTTTGCCAGGTCAACGCTCCACTCCAGCGTGCTCTTGCCGCTCTTCCACCGCTTGCAAGAGGACAGGATTTACGCCAAGCCTTGCAAGGGGCCACAATGCACCGACCTGGGGTAGGCCCGTCGCCAAAGGGCTTCTGTGAAGGTCATGCCCAAACCATAGGCGAGATGATCCATGCTGGAGTATTTGGTCAACCTGATCGGACGCCTGGGGCAATGGGGCTACCTGGTTGTCTTCCTTGGAGCGATGCTTGAATCAGCAGCTTTTTTGGGATTGCTCATTCCAGGAGAGAGTCTTGTGTTGGTTGCAGGCTTCTTTGCGGCACAAGGCTTGCTCGATGTCGATGTGCTGATCATCACCGTCGCGATGGGGGCGGCGCTGGGCGACAGCATTGGCTACGAATTGGGGCGCCGGATGGGGCGTCCGGCATTGGTTCGCTATGGCAGTCGCTTCGGACTGACTGAGGCGCGCGTCGGTAAAGCGGATGCTTTTTTTACACGGCACGGTAGCAAGGCAGTGTTCCTCGGGCGATTCGTTGGCTTTGCCCGCGCCCTGGTGCCCTTCCTTGCCGGCTCGTCCCGAATGACCTACCGGAAGTTCCTGTCCTATAACGCTGGCGGTGCGGTACTGTGGGCCTCTGGTGTGGTGTTGCTGGGGTACTTTTTGGGCGCCAGCTGGCAGACGGCTGAGCGATGGATCGGACGCGCCAGCGCCATCCTTGGCGGCATCGTGGTGTTCGTGTTGTTGCTTGTCTGGCTGTGGCGCTGGACGGTGCGGCATGAGACCGCAATCAAACAAGCCTGGACTGGTTTTCTTCAGCGCCCACGCGTTAAGGCATTGCGCCACCGCTTTGCGCCACAAATTGCGTTTGTACAGGCCAGGTTGTCGCCCCAAAGCTATCTTGGGTTGCAGCTGACCATAGGGGCAACAGTTCTGATCGGCGCAAGCTGGTTATTTGGCGGGATTACAGAAGACGTGATAACCGGCGACCCGCTGACTCTCGTCGATTTGCAAGTGGCGCAATGGTTTCATGCCCATTCCACAGAACGGTTGACCCGGGCAATGCTGGCGGTGACTCATCTACACGACCCAATTTCCATCGCGCTGGCTGTAGCGTTGATCGCAGCCTGTCTGGCCTGGAAGCGGAACTGGTACTGGCTGATCTGCGTGAGCATGGCAGTCCCGTTCGGAATGCTGCTAAATGTTTTCATGAAGTATGCAATTCACCGGGCGCGCCCCAGCTTCGACAACCCGCTGGTGGTGCTGACGACTTACAGCTTTCCCAGCGGTCATGTCGCTGGAGCGACCTTGTTTTATGGCGTCATAGCGGCAATGCTGATAACGAAAATCAACGCCTGGCGCTGGCGTGTCATGGTGGTACTCGTTGCGATCACGCTGGTGGCACTGGTAGCGCTGACGCGTGTGTATCTCGGTGTTCATTACCTCAGTGATGTGCTGGCAGCGTTTGCGGAAGGAATTGCCTGGTTGACGCTATGCCTTACCGGAATGCACACCTATTGGGAGCACCGTTTTTCCGGACAAGGCAAGAAATAGCAAAGACGGTTATAGATCGTTATAGACCAATAGCCCATATAAAACCTCGATAGCTTGCTATTTTTTTTGTAGCGATTGAGTCAATGCAGTCTGAGTAATTGACGACAGCGTGCCGCGCGTGGTGATGACTTCCGGGTCCAGCGTGACCTCGATCACCGTGCCCTCCTTGCGCGCCAGTGCGGCCAGCAGCTCGGCCTCGAATTCGGCGGTGCGCGCGATGCGCACACCCGCATAGCCGTAGGCACGCGCCAGGGCGGCGAAGTCCGGGTTGTTCAGGCGGGAGCCGCTCTCGTGCTGCGGGTACTCCCTTTCCTGGTGCATGCGTATGGTTCCGTACATACCGTTGTTGAGCAGCACGATGATGCTTTTGGCGCCATGCTGCACCGCTGTGGCCAGCTCCTGGCCGTTCATCAGGAAGTCGCCGTCGCCCGCAATCGTGAAAGCCACCCGGCCGGTCGTGATGGCCGCCGCAATGCCCGCCGGCACACCATAACCCATGGCGCCCACGGTGGGCGCCAGCTGCGTCTTGTGGCCCTTGACGAGGCCGTGGTGCCGGTAGAAGCGGTGCACCCAGCTCGCGAAGTTGCCCGCGCCGTTGGTCAGTACCGCATCTTCCGGCAAATGCTTTTGCAACAGGCCGACGATGGCAGGCATGTCGATATCGCCCGGCAGATTGGCCGAAGGCGTCGGCTTGAGGTTTTCCAGATAGTCCTCGTTCGCCGACGCCGTCCAGGCCTCCCAGGCTACCGTCACCGGCGCCGTCAGCACCTCCAGCGAGCGCGCAGCGGCATTCATGGTGGCGTTGATGGCCAGGTCGGCCTGGTAGACGCGGTTGAGCTCTTCGGCACTTGAATGGATGTGCACCAGCTTCTGCTTGGGCCGGGGCGCTTCCAGCAAGGTGTAATTGCCGGTCGTCATTTCCCCCAGGCGCGGGCCGATGGCGAGGATGAGGTCGCTGGCCTTGATGCGCGCGGCCAGTTTGGGGTTGAGGCCGATTCCCACGTCGCCGGCGTATTGCGGATGGTGGTTGTCAAACGTGTCCTGGAAACGAAAGGCGTTGCCCACCGGCAGTTTCCAGTTTTCGGCAAAGCGCTGCAAGGCCTGCGCCGACTGCGGCGTCCAGCCGCCGCCCCCGGCAATGACAAACGGCCGCTGCGATTGGAGCAGCATCTCGCGCAGCGTACGCACGGAGCCGGGGTCGCTCCAGGCCTGGACCGCCTCCACGCGGGGCAAGGGCTGGGCGCCGGTCATCTGCGTCAGCATGTCTTCAGGCAACACCAGCACGACCGGACCGGGCCTGCCGTTCATGGCCGTCGCAAAAGCACGCGCCACATACTCGGGAATCCGGTCGGCGTCGTCAATGCGCTCCACGCGCTTGGCAAAGCCCTTGGTGCTTGGTCCGAAAAAGCTGGCGTAATCCACCTCCTGGAAGGCCTCCCGGTCGCGGCAGTCGCTGGCCACATCGCCCACCAGCAGCACCATGGGCGTCGAGTCCTGAAACGCGGTGTGGACACCGATGGAAGCGTTGGTGGCGCCCGGCCCACGCGTCACCATGCAAACGCCCGGCCGGCCGGTGAGCTTGCCGTGCGCCTCGGCCATGAAGGCCGCACCGCCCTCCTGGCGGCAGGTGATGAATTCAATCTGGCCCTGACGTGCATGCAAGCCGTCAAGGACGGCCAGGTAGCTTTCACCGGGTACGCCAAACGCATGGGTAACGCCCTGGGCAATCAGGCAGTCAACGAGAAGGTGGCCCGCAAGTTGTGTAGTCATGGGCCGTATTGTGCCGCGCTGGGAAATTGCCCCCACGCTTGTCACTTCGTGTACTGCGCGAGGCCTTGCAGGCCGCGGCTCGCGAGACGCTTCGCCTCTGTCGCCCGTCCAAGCCTGCGCAGGCAGGCTTGGAGCCGCGGGCTCCAGCCCCTCGGGGGCCGTTTTCCTTGGGGCGGCCCTGTGGAAAAATGCCGCCGTGCTTTCAGGGTCCTATTCGTCCTGAGCCTGTCGAAGGATGCTCCAAGGAGGCTGTACTTGCCCGGGCCGCCCAATCAGATCAGTTCGGATAGGGGGCGCACTGCTGCCGTATCGACCGGGGGAAATGCGCTACTCGGGCGTGTTGTTGTCGCTGTCTGCACCGCCGGCTGCCAGTGCCTGCTTGGCCAGCTCTTCGTCACTCAACGGTGGCGCATCCTCAAGAGCCGCCAGTTCTTCAAGAAACTCCTGCGTCGGCTCTTCATGCTCCAGCAGCACTTCTTCAAGCTTTTGCTGGCCAGTCTCGACATGTACCGAAGGTGAATGCAGTGCAGTGGGCGGCACAGGAAATTTCTCGCCGAGTTCGAATTTCAGCGCCTGTGATTTCTCGTCGACCCAATGCGCGAAATCGCCGCCTTGGGGGGGATTCGAATTGCTCATGCCGTCATCTCCTTGCTTGCGTTGCGGTTCCGGCGCGGGTGGCCGGCTCTGCTCCGGCTTCATTATGGCGCTATGTTCGACGCAGTGGTAGTACCCCAATAGATTCACAGATTCACGCGTCAGGGCTTATGAGCGGTCAGCCGCCCGGCGACCGTGAAGCGCCCGCCGCCTTGGGGCGTGAGCACCACCATCTCCGCCATGCCGGGTGAAATGCCGGTTAGCGCCGCGATGGTGGAGCCGTGCGAAACCAGCACCGTGTTGCCGCCCGCAGGTAGCTGGCTGGCCAGCGGTTTGAGCTCAGCCACCTGACGGGCCGCCAGCTCCGGACGGCCAAACAGGTTGCCCAGCGCCGGCGAGATCTCGGGGGCCTTGCCGAAGGCCAGCCTGGCGGTTTCGGTGCAACGGCACCATGGGCTGGAGAGCAGCTTCCCCACCGCAACGCCTCGGGTACGGAAAGCGTCGCCAAGCTGCCGCGCATGGGCGCGGCCCTCGTCGTTCAGGTTGCGCTGCGTGCTGCAATCGCCGAGCGTCATTCCCTCCGGGTCGCCCACGCCCGGGGTCGTCAGCGCGTGCCGGATCAGGATAACCTGGCCGCCGCCCTTGAGCAGCGACCACAGCGCTTCATCGGCCGACGCGAACGGCGTCCAGGCCAGCGCGGCAAGCAACAGCGGGAGCAGCCGCGCGATTCGGCTCAGGTTCATCATGCAGTCTCCGTAGGATGGGCATTGATTGGTATTCATACTACGCCGCCCGCCTTGTCCCTGCCCTTGTCCCTGTGTTAGTGTGGTGTTGCACGCTATCAGGCACATAAAACCGCGCTTTTTTTCCCATGGCCGCGTTGCAAATCCTCGCCATGGTTGGGCTATGGCTGCGGTTTTCGCCTTGCCCTGAACAAAAATCCATCGGTTTTATGGGTACCTGCAAGCATGCAACACCACACCGGTCTGGAAAAATGAGACGCCGCACCCTGCTGCTGCACCTGCTTCCCGCGTCAAGCGCGCTGGGCATGGTGGGAGCCTACGCACAAAACGCTGCGCCGTCACTGCCGATGTCCAGGCCCGTTCCCTCGTCCGGCGAACAGATTCCGGTGGTCGGGCTGGGCAGCTGGATCACCTTCAACGTCGGCAACGACCGCCCGGCGCGCGCGCATTGCGCCGAGGTCATGCGCCATTTTTTCGATGCCGGCGGCCGCCTGATCGATTCCTCGCCGATGTACGGCTCCTCGCAAGGCGTGATTGGCGATGGCCTGCAAAAACTCTCGGTACAGCAGCGCGTCTTTTCCGCCGACAAGGTCTGGACTTCCTCGGCCGGGGCGGCGCAGATCGAGATGTCGCGCCGGCTCTGGCGGCTGCCTCGTTTCGACCTGCTGCAGGTTCACAACCTGGTGGCCTGGCAGGAACAGCTGCCACTGCTGCAGGCCATGAAAGCCGCAGGCCAACTGCGTTACGTGGGAATCACCACCTCGGAGGGGCGCCGCCACCACGAGATGGAACAGATCATGCGCGGCCACCGTATTGACTTCGTACAGCTCAGCTACAACCTGCTCGATCGCGAGGCTGAAGAGCGGCTGCTGCCGCTGGCGCGCGAGCGTGGCATCGCCGTGCTGGTCAACCGGCCGTTCCGCCAAGGCGCCCTGCTGCACCAGCTGCAGCGCCATCCGCTACCGGCCTGGGCCAGCGAGATCGACTGCGCGAACTGGGCCCAGTTCGCGCTGAAGTTCATCGTCTCTCACCCCGCGGTGACCTGCGCGATTCCCGCCACCAACCATGTGGCCCACGTGCGCGAAAACATGGGCGCAGCGTTCGGCCGGATGCCTGACGAGGCGTTTCGCAGGCGCATGGCCGCTCACATCGAGAGGCTGTGAGCCATGTCCGAGTGGTGGACCTACCGGCTCTCGGACTTCCTGATGTTTTCACCCGGGACTTATTGGCGCCTGGTCGAGCTCTACAACCGCGATGTCTGGCCGGCGCAGCTGGTCGCACTCGCCGCCGGCCTCGCCTCGCTTTGGCTGGCCGGGACCCGGCGCGCCGGTGCAGGCCGTGTGCTCACGGCCCTGCTCGCCGCGGCCTGGCTCTGGGTGGGCTGGGCCTTTCATTGGCAGCGCTACTCAACGATCAACTGGGCGGCGCCCTACTTCGCCGTGGCGTTCGCCGTCCAGGCCGTGCTGCTTGTTGCCCTGGGGGTGTTGCTCCGCGACGCGCACGCACCGACCGCCGGCGTCACCGTGCAACGCCTCGGCTGGCTGCTGGCCGTGACGGGCGTGGTGCTCTACCCGCTGGCCGGGCTGCTCGCTGGCCACCCGCTGCGCCAAGCGGAGGTGTTCGGTATGGCGCCGGAGCCGACAGCACTGGCCAGCCTGGGCCTGCTGCTGGCCAGCGGGCACCCGCCATCACGCGCCCTCCGCTGCTTGCTGGCCATCATTCCCACGCTTTCCCTGCTGGCGGGCGCGGCGACCTTGTGGTCGATGGCTGGCTGATCGCCTTATTCCATTTCTAACTCGATACGAGATGAGGCGCACCGCCGCAGACAGTGCTGTAACGGCCAAGGCGGGGCAACGACATATCGTGTTGAAGCAGGAACGGAATCAGTACGCCACCGCGTAGCGATAGCCGCGATACTTCAGCACCGCGGTCTTGGCACGGATCTGCTCCAGCACCACGCCCGGGGCCGGCACTGCGCCTTCGCCCACCACCTGGCCGTTGACAATCAGCATGCGCTGCGCTGGGTTGTCGGAATAGACGCCGCCGCTGATGGCCAGCTTGGGCAGGTCACGCTGTACATCGGCCGGCAATTCATTGACGGACAGCAAGCGATCAGGGGCTGCCGCTGCGGGCGCCGGTGAGGAAGCCGCCAGCGCCGGAGCCGGCTTTCGCGCTTCACGCAAAGGAACCGCGGGCGGGGCCACAGGCGCGGCGGGCGGTGGTGCTGCAGGCAACACCTCGG
Source organism: Polaromonas sp. P4_F9 (assembly GCF_056401235.1). Taxonomy (NCBI): domain Bacteria; kingdom Pseudomonadati; phylum Pseudomonadota; class Betaproteobacteria; order Burkholderiales; family Comamonadaceae; genus Polaromonas; species Polaromonas sp. P4_F9. Next base: position 88,914 of record NZ_JBFUJT010000023.1, read on the forward strand.
TCGCCGGCAGAGGCCTGATCACGGCAGGCGCCGGGGACGTGCCGGTCCCTGCAGCGGGCAAATACACGGCCGGTGGCGCGTCAGGCCCGGCCAGCTGCCATGCCGCCACAGCCAGCAAGCCGGCGCCGATGACCACTGCCCCTCCCAGCCAAAACCGGGTCTGAGGGCCTTCAGGTGGCTCGAGTGCCGACATCTGCAAGGGCTGAGCATGGATGCCCCGTGCCGGGTCGCGTTCGCGCTGGGCGTCGGCTTTCCGAAGTGCGTCGAGAATGTAAGACATGGGGTCAAGGCCCGGTTCGAAGGCGCGGCTCGTCCACGCCGGCCGTGCGATTGAGCTGCATAAAAGTCAACGGCCCGAGTCGGCCGTCCGTGGGCAGGCCCTGGGCCAGTTGAAAAGTGCGCAGGCGAGCTCTGAGCGAGGCATCCAGCACGGGCCGGCCCGCCTGCGGCGCCGTGCCATCCACCGCGGTCAACCGGGTCGCAACCCATTCGACCACCGGACCGTGCTGACCATCAAGGGGGCGGCCTCCATAACCGGCGGGTGAACGCCAGAGCGTGGAAAAGTCGCCTTGCCAGCGCGCGGCCAGCGCGGCCAGTGTGACGGTCTGCTCGGTGCCTCCGGCGCGCAAGGTGGCGCTGTCGTCTGTCAGGGCGGTGAGCAAGGCAAAGGAAGGCGAGCCGCTCTGGCTGTCGAGCTTGACGATGCCGGGGCGGCCCAGCTGGCGGATCAGGGCCAGACTGGTGTTGCTGCTGAAGCACCGCACCTGCTCGCGCTGCAGCGCCTGGCAGGGGTCGCCCTCCCCGGGGGTCAGTTTCCAGGCCTGCGCCAGTTCGCGCCAGGCCTGGCCTTCGTCGCGCAGCAAGGTGGGGGGCGGTGCGGGCGGAGCGAGGGTTGCGTCGGCTGCCGCAGCGGCCACCACCGGTCCGGAGGCCGCAACCGCTGCAATCTCGGACGCTTGCTGCGCTTGCGGCACCTGCGTCGCAAGGCGGGCCGTGGCGAGCAGCCCGGCGCCGGCGGCGACACTCAGGCCCACCAAGGCAAGGCTGCGCTGCCAACGCCATGGTGCGCGCACCGGCTGGTCGAACACCTCGTCCGCCGCCTTGTTGACGATGCCGCGGTTGACCGTGGCCTGGCCGCCCGCAAAGGCTCCCAGCAAGGCACGATCGCACAACAGGTTGATGCGGCGGGGCACGCCGCGCGCCCGCTGGTAAATGCGTTTGAGCGCCTTGCGATCGAACGGCAGCGCGCGATTCAGGCCCGACACTTCAAGGCGGTGCAGGATGTACTGCGCCGTCTCGGCCTCGGTGAGTGCATCGAGGTGAAAGCGTGCGATTACGCGCTGAGCCAGTTGCTCCAGTTCGGGCCGCTGCAGCATGGTGCGCAGCTCGGGCTGGCCGATCAGGACGATCTGCAGCAGCTTGCGCTCGCTGGTTTCCAGGTTGGTGAGCAGGCGCAGCTGCTCCAGCACCTCGGCAGACAGGTTCTGCGCCTCGTCAATGATCAGCACGTTGTTCTGCCCGGCGGCATGGGCCTGCAGCAGGAAGGTGTTGAGCGGGTCGAGGTAATCCTTGACCGTGAGCGGCAGCAGCTCTTTTTGCGGCACCGTGACATGGAACTCGTCGCAGATCGACTGCAGCAGCTCGGTTACCGTGAGCTTGGGATTGAAGATGTAGGCGACGTTGCAGTGGGCCGGAATCTGCTCCAGAAAGCAGCGGCACACCGTGGTCTTGCCAGTGCCAATCTCGCCGGTCAGCAGCACAAAGCCACCTCCGCCGTCCAGCCCATACAGCAGGTGTGCCAGCGCTTCGCGATGCCGATCGCTCATAAACAGCAGCCGCGGGTCCGGAGCGAGCGAAAACGGCGCCTGTGTCAGGCCGAAAAATGGCATGTACATGGGTGCCAAGGATACCGCACCACTATCGTCGGGCGCTAGTAATAAACGACGAATAAACAACGCGCGCTGCGCTGGCTCAGTTGATCCACCCCACCCGTACTGTCTGGTAGCGCTAAAAAGGGCCAGGCAAGAGTGTCAAAACCACTCGGCCGATGCGCCCAAGGCAATGAACAGCGCCAGCGCCGCGCGGTTGGGAAAAGCGCCGGGAGGCTGCCGACTTGGAGCTCTCGAAACCTAGCGCAGTGTTGCGCGCTATCTGGAACATAAAACCGCGTGGTTTGCGCCTTGCCCTGACCCAACATCCATCGCTTTTATTGGTTCCATCAAGCATGCAACACTGCACTAAACCGTCTGAATTCACGCGTCGACAGTTAATTTCCCTTTGGCAAGCATGTCCGTAATGATGGCGCTGTCGGTGGAACCAAACAATGTCGCATTGAAGGCCTCCAGCTGAATCTGATGATCAACCACGCCAGAGCCTTGCGACATGACGTCAATCACCGTCGTATTGGTCCCCGCGTCGTAAGTGAAGTGTAGATAGCTGTCCAGACTCTCAGCGTCGGAGTGCTCACCCACCAGCAGGTCGCGCAAATCCAGAACGTCACTGTTGGCCGACGCGTCAAAATCCGTGATCGTATCGACCGCTCCCACATCGCCACCACCAAACTGGAAGGTGTCGCTGCCCGCGCCGCCGGTGAGCGTATTGTTACCCAGTCCGCCAAGAAGTGTGTCGTTGCCGCTACCGCCATCGAGTATGTCGTCCCCCATCGCACCATAGAGCTGATCGGCACCGGCACCACCAAGCAGCGTGTTGCCACTGGCAACACTGATGATCACATCGCCGCCATCGGTACCAACGTTAGTTTCCCCATCTTTCTCGGCGATCAGCACAGCGGTATTGCTGGTTTCATCCAGCTCCACCGCGGCATAGGTACCAGTTGCACCGGATTCAAACGTGAATTGACCCTCGCCGATCACTGCCTGACCGTCTATCTCGGCCCCGCCTGAACTGGCATTTAAATTGATCGCTTGAATCCCAAGCAAGGAAAGGCTGGAAAGTTCACCGGCCTCGCTGATGCCGTTGCTATTTGCGTCGACCCACACCGCCAGGTCGGAGAAAGCGGCGTCCTGGGCATCAATGACCCCGTCGCCGTTGGTGTCCAGGCTGGCCAGTGCCTGCAAGGCATGATCAAAGCCGCCAGTACCAAAATAAGGTGAAAACACCTCGCGGCCTGTTTCAATCGCGCCAGAACCATCTAAATCCAAAACCAGGATGCCATCCTGCCCAGTGGTCCAAGCAAGCTGCTGCGCGACACCGTCGCTGTTCATATCAAACTGCGCAGACCCGGAAAGATGAATGCCAGCATCGCCAAGGTCGAAAATGATTGGATCGACCAGTACCGTGACGGTGACCGTGGAGCCGCTGACTGAGGCATCAAACTCAATTGTTCTGGCACCCGATGAGATTGACGTTGTGGTGGACGTATACCTTGCATCTGTGGTGTAGTCGGCGATCTCAGTCAGGCTCGCCGTGCTTGTTCCAATGCTGAATATCGGACCATCGTCGCCATTGTTGCCGCCCCGGTCATTGATGCTGTAGTCGAACTTGATTTCAATATTCGCGCTAGCGGGGACATTCGACAATGAAAAAACGATAGAGCGAGCACCCGTTCCCGTCAAATCGAAATCGGTAGCCGTGCTGCCTGCTGCCAATCCACTACTGGAGACAATGGTCGCAGTGGTTAGAACACCGTCCACATAGACTTTGAAGCTGTCATAGTGGGAATCATCATTACCACCCTCCTTGCTGGGCTGATTGATTCTCAAGTAAAGCGTCTGACCGGCCGTCTCGACTGTGTAGTTAGCCGAATCGCTCGCCGCCGCCGGCGCGTTGCCCGCAGGATCCTGCCAGGCTGTGCCGACCGTGATGATGTTGGTAGTGTCATTGATCGCCGAAATGGGCGTTAGGCTGGCAGTGAAGACCTTCGGATCTCCCGTGCCCGTGATCGTACCCAATGTGGCGCTGGTCGTGTCGTAGCTCACATCCGCGCTCGTGAAGTTCGATGGCACCTCGCTGAAGGTGAAGGTCACCGTTGCGACGTCGCCGATCTTGAGCGTCAGGTCGTCAAGCGTGACCGCCACCGTCGGGTTTTCCGTGTCGATCGCAACCGTGGCCGGCGTCGCCGCCTCGTTGGCGTTGAGCGCCGCGTCGGTGAACTTGGCCGCATCCACCGTCACCGAGCCGGTGCCGGTAAAGCCGTTGTCGGCCGTGAAAGTGGCGTGGTAGTGCGTGGCGTCGTCCTGCACCAGGTCCGTCACCGTGCCGTGGGTCGCGCTGATGTCGCCCAGGACGAAGCTGGCGCCCGGCGCCTCGCTGAAGGTGAATGAACTTGGCCGCATCCACCGTCACCGAGCCGGTGCCGGTAAAGCCGTTGTCGGCCGTGAAAGTGGCGTGGTAGTGCGTGGCGTCGTCCTGCACCAGGTCCGTCACCGTGCCGTGGGTCGCGCTGATGTCGCCCAGGACGAAGCTGGCGCCCGGCGCCTCGCTGAAGGTGAA